>NZ_JAVTWC010000026.1:0-46345 GCF_032229445.1 Tahibacter sp. | reverse complement strand
TTTTTATGGACTCCGACTCCCGGCGCAGGAACCTCAAGACTTGCGTGCCCGCTCCCGCCGCAGACCCGTCTTCCGAGCCCCCCGGCGTCGGGCCTGCTTTCGATTCAGCGGCTGACGGGCGCCAGATCCTGCTGATATGGCGGCGAGAACCAGAACGGTATGCGGTACTCGATCGGCTTGGCCTCGGCGGAGGCGCCGGAGTTCCAGCCCACGCGCAGTTCGTGCCGGCCCGGCGCGAGTCCGGCCAGGCTCAGGTAGCCTTGCAGGCCGCGCTGGCCAATGTCGCGGCGCTCGGCCAGCACGAAGCCCGCGAGATCGACCGGTGTCGCGTCGATCGTGACCTGCCACAACCCGGCCAGACAGGACTGGCGTTGCGCGCGCTCCGCGCTCTTTGCACAGCGCTGGCGCAGCACCGCGTTGTCGCGGTCGGGGAGATAGGGCAGGAACAGGCGCAGGTGGCCGTCGGCCACGAGGTCCGAAGGAATCAGGGGCACGCGCGACAACGCATCGTGTGCGCTACTGCGCAGGCTTTCGTAGTGCGCGCTGCGCAGCCCGTCGTCGGCATCCGCGTCGGCGAAATAGTCATAGCTGGCGATCAGCGCAAACTGGCGCACCGCTTTTTCCTGCACGGAGCCGAGTACCAGCGTGCACGTGATGAGCAGCAGGAACACGGCGGAAAACGTCCAGCGCGGCAGGTTGCTTTCCAGCGACAGCTGCACCGGCAGCACCAGCCGCTGTGCGAACAGCAGGCGCTGCAGCCGGACCAGACTTTCCACGAGCCGGCGGCGCCAGGTCGCGATCGGCGTCGGTCTTACCCGCGCCAGCCACGCGCTGTCGAGCAGCAGGGTCGGAAAGACGATGCCCAGACTCAGCAGCACGAAGGCATACGCTCCGATCCCGCCGGCCGGCTCCGCCTCCCATCCGAACAGCCGGGCCAGCCCCATGGCGAGCAGCGTGAGCACCGACAGCAATGCGCCGATCCACAGGACCGACAGCGCAACGAGGCTGACCAGCGCAAACACGATGGACGCGGCCTGGTCTGCCGCATCGATCGTCGCGTCGAGATCGACGACCGTGCGGCGATGGTAGTCCCGTGTGATCGGACCGACGCTGCGGATGGCATCCCAGCGAATGCCGGCCGGAAACGCTGCCTTGAGTCCGATCAGGCCTACCCAGTAGGCGCGTACGGCCAGATGCAGCAGGAAGGCACCGGCCAGGGTCATGCTCAGGCCACTGGCGAGCTGGAATGCCAGCGAGATCAGCAGATGGCGCTGCCCTGCGGCATGGACTTCCAGCCGTGCCCAATGCTCGAACAGCCAGCCCGGCAGGGCGAGCAACGCGAGCAGGCTGATGCCAGAGATGATCAGTTCCAGCTCGTCGGTACGCTCGCGCAGGCTTTCGAAGGCGACTCGGCGCTGTTGCGCGGCCCGCGTGGAATCGCCGGCCGGTTCTGCAGATGGACTCACGAAAGAAATTCCGGGACTCAGGTCCCCGGAAGTCTAGACCGCGCGGGGCCCTGGTTGCGCCCGCCGCACAGCGGCGGGCGCGAAGAACACGTCGTAGTCCTCGTCACTCGCCCTTCGAGGCAGCCTGACAGCCCAGCAGATCCTTGTCGTTGATGACCCAGGTGTCCTTGGTCGCGCACAGACCCACGTCCTCGAGAATGCATTCGTCGCCGTCCTCGTCGACGACACGGACATCGTAGGAGGCGCACGGCACGTCGGTCAGCGTGAAGGTTTCACCGTTCTCAATCGTCTTGTCGCCGAGCTGGTCAGGACCCCATTCCCGCTCGCTGTGCGGTGCAATATAGAACTCGTGAATTGCCCACGACGACTTGTTGGTGATGACGACCTTGGAATTATTCTCCGACGCGGACGCGGCGGATGAAGCGAATACGGCAACGGCGGCCAGCGCAAAACCAGTCAGCTTTTTCACGGTGTTTCCCCCATAAGGCGCAACGTGCGCGGTCGCATTGTTCGTTGCCGCACAATTCCGCGCAATAGGCGAATTCCGTCACAGATTGACGCGATTTTTCCCTCCGTACGCCCAGAGAAACGGCTTGGGGGAACGACCCGGATGCGTCACCGGCATACTCGGTCGGGCAGCCCCCTTACGCTCTGCGAGGACGGCGAGTAGCCGGCACTCGCGAAGCCTAGCCAAAAACGACGAGGGCGCCATTGGCGCCCTCGTCGTCCTACATTGTGGAGAATGTACTTTTTTCAGTGGGCTGTGGCCAGGGAATAACCCTTGAGCCGCGCGGCGAAATCCTGCAGCGCGCGGATACCACTGGCTTCGGCCTCGCGACACCACTGCATGAGGCCTTCGAGCATGGCTTCACCATTGCGGCTTTCCATGAGTTCGTGCAGACGGCCGCGATACTCCATGACGGTCGCCATGGTCGGACGCTGGCTGACCCACTGCCCCAGGCGTTCGCGCGCGTCGCTGTCGAGCCAGCGGCCGCCGCTGGACAGGGCCTTGCGCAGACGGCGTGGCATGTCCTTGAGGTTGCCGCCGGCCCGCGCGGCTTCCTCGCGCAGCGTCGGACGGATGACGCCGCCGAAGTAGTCGGTCATGACCTGGAACTTGTGCGCGAGCAGGGCCTTGATCGTGTCACCGTCCGGCAGATGCATGTTCGGCCGCACGTCCAGCGACGGCGCCACACGCAGCACCTTCGCCATGCCGACGAACTCGAAGCTCTTGATCGCCATCCAGCCGATGTCGAGTTCCCACTTGCGCAGGGCGAACTTGGACGAACTCGGGAACGCGTGATGATTGTTATGCAGTTCTTCACCGCCGATGATCAGGCCCCACGGGGTCAGGTTCGTCGCCGTGTCGTTGCTTTCGAAATTGCGGTAACCCCACCAATGGCCGAGACCGTTGACGACGCCAGCCGCCCAGAAGGGGATCCAGATCATCTGGCAGGCCCAGATCACGACACCCCAGAGACCGAACAGCGCGAAGCTCAGGAACAGCATCAGGGTGGGGCCGACTTCCGGTATCGCCGAATAGACGCGGCGCTCGATCCAGTCGTTCGGCGTACCCAGGCCGTACTTGTCCATGGTCTCGCTGTTGCGACGTGCCTGGCGGTACAGGTCGACACCATCCCAGAGGACTTTCTTGATGCCGTAGATGACCGGGCTGTGCGGGTCTTCGTCGGTCTCGCACTTGGCGTGGTGCTTGCGATGGATCGCGACCCATTCCTTGGTAACCATGGCGGTGGAGAACCAGGTCCAGAAACGGAAGAAATGATTGAGCAGCGGATGGAAATCGACGCCGCGATGGGCCTGGCTGCGATGCAGATACAGCGTGACCGAGAAGATCGTCAGCTGCGTGACGAGAAAGAAATATCCAACCAACCACGGCCAACTGGCCTGGGTCAGTCCCCCAGTCAGAAATTCAGTGATCGCGTTAAACATAAGTTAAGAAGTCGGCGAAGTGGAAGGCGAGCGAAGACTATACGCGACGAGGTTTGTGGGGACTATATGAAGCAATCCAAGTGCCAGGCACGCAAACGTTCGTTTTGCCGCCGATTCTGAACCGACCTGTCACTAGCCGGCGCCCTTGTGGCCTCAGCGGCGCATAGCCACAATCCGGCCCCTGTGACCGACCCCGCCTCCGTACCCGTGCTTCGCATCGACCGCATCACTCGCCGGCTCGCGGGACGCGTTGCCGTCAATGCGTTGAGCCTCGAGGTCGCGCGCGGCGCCGTGCTGGGCCTGCTCGGCGTCAATGGCGCCGGCAAGTCGACCACGCTGCGCATGATCGCCGGCGTGCTCGCGCCGGACGATGGCCGTGTGCTGCTTGACGGCGCGGACCTCTACGAACATCCCGGCCTCGGCCGGCGCGGCATCGGTTATCTGCCCGAACGCGCACCGCTGCACGCGGAACTCCGCGTCACCGAATTCCTGGTGTTCTGCGGGCGATTGCATGGCCTGCCACAGCGCGAGGCCATGGCCGCGACACGGCGTGAAATCGAACGCTGCGATCTCGGCGAGGTGCAACAGCGCCTGATCGGTCAGCTCTCCAAGGGCTTCCAGCAGCGCGTCGGCATCGCACAGGCCTTGCTGCACACGCCGGCACTGGTCGTGCTCGACGAACCCGCGTCGGGCCTGGACCCGGTGCAATCGCTGCGCATGCGCGAACTCATCGCCGGTCTGCGCGACCGCCACGCGGTCATCCTGTCCACGCATCTGCTGTCCGAAGCGGAGGCCTGCTGCGACCGCATCGCCATCCTGCACCGTGGGCAATTGCGCCAGCTTGCGCCGGTGACCCCCGGCGAAACCGCGCGGCTGGAGCAGGTCTTCCTGCGCATTGCCGCCGATCTGGATCCCGCCCACCACGACCCGGCGGTCGCCGCCGCATGAGCGCGAGCCTGGTCCTTGCGCGACACGAATGGCGACGCCTGCGCGTGCAGGCCTGGCCCTGGGTGCTCATGGCCGGCGTCCTCGGGCTGCTGGCCTGGATCTTCCTCAGCCGGCTCGACACCTTCCTTCGACTGCAGGAAAGCACCGGCAACGCAGCCTCGATCGGCGCGACCGCACAGGTCGCCGCACCCGTGCTGGGCTGGCTCGCGATCGTGCTGCTGGTGCTGGTCCCGATCCTTGGCTCGCGCACGATTGCGGGCGAGCGACGGGCGCACTCGCTGAGCCTGCTACTCGCCGCAGGTGTCGGCGACGGCGCCATCGCCATCGGCAAGTGGCTGGGCCTGTGGGGTTGGCTGCTACTGCTGATTGCGCTGACGGCGCTGATGCCGCTGAGCCTGCTCGGCACGACCGAGCTCGATCTCGGCCGGCTCAGTGCGAACCTGCTCGCGTTGGCGCTGCATGCGGCGGCACTCGCGGCCGTGGCACTCTATGCCTCGAGCGTCACCAGCCAGCCGGTACTGGCGACCGCGCTCGCGCTGCTGATCAATATCGTGCTCTGTGCCATCGACCTGGGCGCGCGCGCGGCCGGTGTCAGTCACAGCCTGATCAACTGGCTCGCCCTGCCGACGCATTTCGGTCCGTTGAGCGATGGCATCGTCGCCAGCGTCGATCTGGTCTGGTTCGGCCTCGTCACGGCGGTGTTCCTCGCCCTGACGGCGCGCCAGATCGGCAGTCTGCGGAGCGCGGACTGATGCGCGGCGGATTCGGGCGTCTCGTCCATGCGCTGCTGTGTCTGGCCCTGGCGGGACTGGTCGGCTTTCTGAGTACACGCTTTGGTTTCCGCAGCGACTGGAGCGCGGCGCGGGGCGCCTCGCTGGCGCCGCAAAGCGTGCAGCTGGTCGGGCGGCTCGATGCACCCGTCGACGTGATTTCCTACGCGGGCGACGTCGGCACCTTGCGCCCGGCCATCGCGGCCTTCGTCGCGCGCTATCGTGAACACAAGCCGGATATCACGCTGCAGTTCGTCGATCCGGCGGCGGATCCTGCGGCAATGCGTGCGCTCGGCGTGCGCGTCGACGGCGAGATCGAGCTGCGCTACCGGGGCCGCAGCGAGCGCGTGCAGCGGCTTACCGAACAGGAATTCTCCAACGCGCTGCTACGCCTGTCGCGCACGCAGGAGCGCATGGTCGCGTTCCTCTCCGGCGACGGCGAACGCAAGCCCGACGGCAGCGCCAACGCCGACCTCGGCCAGTTCACCGCGCTGCTGCTCGCCCAGGGCGTACGCTGCGTGCCGCTGGTGCTCGGCAGCGGTGCGCGCATTCCCGACAACACCGACCTGCTCGTCATCGCTAACCCGCGCAGCGCGGTCGCTGCGCCGGTCGTGGCCGAGATCATCGACTGGGTCGAACGTGGCGGTGCGTTGCTATGGCTGGTCGAGCCCGCCGAAAACGCAGGCCTGGAAACGCTGGCCGACACCTTGTCGGTGCGCGTGCTGCCGGGCCTGCTCGTCGACGGCAGCGGTGCGAGCCTGGGCCTGGGCGATCCGAGTTTCGTCGCACTCGGCCAGTATCCGGATCACGCGATCACGCGCGGCCTGGAACAGACCACTCTGCTGCCGCAGGCAGTCGCGCTTGCGCAACTGACCGCGCCACGCTGGCAGGTTCAGCCGCTGCTGCGCAGCAGCGCACAGAGCTGGAGCGAAACCGGTGCGATGCCCAAGGCCGGCGAATCCACTGCGACGATCCGATTCGACGCGGATAGCGACGAAATGCGCGGACCGCTCGACCTTGCCTTCGCATTACAACGCCTGTCGCCGCGACCGGACCGGCGCGAACAGCGCGCGGTGGTCATCGGCGACGGCGATTTCATGTCCAACCAGTTCCTCGGCAACGGCGGCAACCGCGAACTCGGCCAGCGCATCTTCAACTGGCTGCTGGCCGACGATGCGCTGATCGAAGTGCCCGACCGCGGCGCACCCGACCGGCTGATCCGGATGTCTCAGGCGCGCCTGAGTGTGATCGGCGTCGGACTCCTCATCGGACTGCCGCTGCTGCTCGCGCTCGTCGGCGGCGGTATCGCCTGGCGCCGGCGTCGGCGGCGCTGATCCAATGCGCCGGCAGCTGCGCCAGAACCTCGTACTCGCAGGCATCGTCGCACTGGCGGCGGTGACGGTCTGGCTCGTGGTGCTACGGGAGCAGGCCGCGATCGGGCTGCCGCTTACCGCGATCGACACTACGCAGACCCAACAACTGCGCGTGCGCAACGGCGACCGGCCGGCGCGTCATTTCGAGCGCCGTGACGGCGTCTGGTGGATGCGCGAACCGTACGTACTGCCGGCGCACGCCGATGCCATCGGCCGCCTGCTCACGATCGTGCGCGCCGCACCGCGGTCGCGCCATGCACGCGCACAATTCGATCTCGCCCGCATCGGTCTCGATCCGCCACAGGCCGTGCTCGAACTCGACGGTGTGCCGATCACCTTCGGCCTTACCGACGCGATCCGCGGCGACCGCTATGTGCTCAGCGATCAGACCGTCGCGTTGATGCCCGACCGGTTCAGCGCCTGGCTGCTGGCGCCGGCCGAATCGGAACTCGACCATCGCCTGGCGGCTCCGCTGGGCACGCTCACGGACGTCATGATTGACGGCCAGAGCCGGCCCGAACTCGCTGCCGCCTGGCAACAGGTGACGACGAGCCAGGTCGCCGCGGCGCAGGCCGCGCCAGCGATGTCGACGATCACGGTGGAACTCATTGCCGCCGACAGTACACGCCTTCGCTATACGTTGTGGCGCCGCGACGACGGCCGCTATGCCGCGCTGCGCGGCGAGCCCGCACTGCTCTATCCGCTCGACGAAATCCAGATGCAGCATCTGCTGCCGGCTACGAATGCCGGCGCCGCCGCGACGGTGCGCTGATGCCCGAACTGCCCGAAGTCGAAACCACCCGCCGCGGTCTCGCGCCGCACCTGATCGGCCGGCGCGTGGAAAATCTGATCGTGCGCCAGCCCAAGCTGCGCTGGCCGATCGCCGCGGCCCTGCGCGAACAGCTGCCGGGCCAGCGCGTCGACGATATCGAACGCCGCGCCAAATACCTGCTCGTTCATACGATGGCCGGCAGCGCGCTGCTGCACCTGGGCATGTCCGGCTCGCTGCGCGTGCTGCCCGAGGCCACGCCGCCGGGCACGCATGACCATATCGACTGGCGCCTGGATTCCGGCCAGGTCCTGCGCTACACCGATCCGCGCCGCTTCGGCTGCCAGCTGTGGCAGAACCCCGGCGAGGTGCACGAACTCCTGGCCGGCCTCGGCCCCGAGCCGCTGTCGGACACATTCGACGGCGACCTGCTCTGGCAGCTGTCGCGTGGCCGCAAGAGCGCAGTGAAGCTGTTTCTGATGGACCAGAAGATCGTCGTCGGCGTCGGCAACATCTATGCGGCCGAGGCGCTGTTTGCCGCCGCCATCCATCCGGCCCGCGCTGCCGGACAGATTTCGCGCGCGCGCTACCGAGATCTCGCCGCAGCGGTGAAGCGCATCCTGGCTTATGCGATCCGTCGCGGCGGCACGACGCTGCGCGATTTCATCAGTCCCGACGGCCTGCCCGGCTATTTCGAGCAGGAGCTGTACGTCTATGGCCGCACGGGCCTGCCCTGCAGGAACTGCGCGACGCCGATCAAGGCATCGGTGCTGGGCCAGCGCAGCACATTCCACTGCCCGCGTTGCCAGCGTTGACGGTAGCCAGACGCCGGCGCATTTCAGGGTTCGGCGCCGGCTTGCGTTGTTACTGATCAGGCCACGCGGTGTGGCCCTCCAACCGAGGTGCCCAATGTCCCTGCGACTGCTGTCTGCCGTGCTGCTGAGCCTGTTCGCCTCGCTGGCGCTGGCCGATGCGACCATTCCCACCGCTGACAAGGCCGGTACGGCCGATCCCGCGGGTCTGGGCCGCTATGAGGGCGCCTTCATCGTCGAACAGCAGGCCAAGGCCTACGACGAGCTCATACTGCCGACCGCTGCGCTGACGCCGGATCCGGACGACGAGAAACGCGACGGCATGAACAACCGCCTGATGCGCAGCGCGTCGCAGCTCGGCCTGGAGGGCAAGCTCACACGCACGGTCTACGTGCTGCCCGCCGGCCGCAGTCCGCTCGAAGTGCTGCGCAACTACCAGCAGCTGATCCAGGACAAGGGCGGCCAGTCGCTGTACGAATGCAAGGCGGAGAACTGCGGCGGCGATGTCACGTCCGGCGCCACCCACGGGGGCGGCCAGCAGGGGCTGCTCAACTACCTGTTTCCCAAGAGCGCGGTCACTGAGGAGAGCTTCAGCAACGCGGCCTGCGCGGTCGACGTCAACCTCGCCGACCTGCGCTACGGCGTCGCGAAGTTCAGCGCGACCGGCAATGACACCCACGTCGCCGTGCTCGCCTTCACTGCCAAGGACGACCTGTACTGCAAGGCGCTCAACGAACGCACCGTCGCAATCGTCGTCACGCTGGAAGCCAAGGCGCGCGAGCAGAAGATGGTCACGCTCAAGGCCAGCGAGATGGCGCAGGCCATCGCCAGCGACGGCAAGGTCGCGGTCTACGGCATCTATTTCGATTTCGACAAGGCCGACCTCAAGCCCGAATCCACCCCGCAGCTCGACGAGATCGCCGGACTGCTCAAGGCCGACGGCGCGCTCAGGCTCGTCGTCGCCGGCCATACCGACAACCAGGGCGGCGCCGCCTACAATCTGGATTTGTCCAAAAAGCGCGCCGATGCCGTGGTTGCGGCACTGAGTGGGAACTACGGAATTGCCGCAGACCGCCTGCTGGCCCAGGGCATGGGCAGCGCCGCGCCGGTCGCGAGCAACGACGACGAGGCGGGCCGGGCGAAGAACCGTCGCGTGGAACTCGTCAAGCAGTGAACCGATGCGGTAAGGGACCGGCGCTCACAGCGCCAGCTCGGCCTGCTTGAGTTCGATGCGGCCTTCGCCGCTCGTGATCTTCTTGAATTCCGCACGGCTGACGGAAACATAGCGGTCATTGCCGCCGATCTCGACCTGGGGCCCCTGGGTCACGGCGCGGCCGTGCTCGTCGACACGCACGACCATCGTGGCCTTGCGACCGGTATGGCAGATGGTCTTGATTTCGGTGAACGAGTCGGCCCAGGCGAGCAGGTACTGGCTGCCTTCGAACAGTTCGCCTCGAAAATCGGTGCGCAGTCCGTAGGCCAGCACCGGGATGTTCAGCACGTCGACGATCTCAGTCAGCTGCCAGACCTGTGACTTACTCAGGAACTGGGCCTCGTCGACCAGAACGCAGTTGAGCGCGCCGTTCGCGGCGAGGTCGCTGTGCGTCATCGCCAGCAGATCGTCGCCGCGCTCGAAGATGCGACCGTTCGCCTTCAGGCCGATGCGCGAGGCAACCACGCCTTCGCCGTAACGATCGTCCAGCCGCGGTGTCAGGATCAGCGTGCGCATGCCGCGCTCGTGGTAGTTGTGCGCGCTCTGCAGCAGGGTCGTGGTCTTCCCGGCATTCATGGCCGAGTAGTAGAAATAGAGCTTGGCCATGGTCCGGTCGACATGGGCGGGTGCGCATGATAACGGCAGAAGCGAGGCTGGTCGCCTGCAATGGATGAATCGGAAGTGGGATCGCGAAGGAACCGTCGTGCAGTACGCCGCTGCAGAGCGAGGCCAATAGCCCGAGCGAATGGCCGAGTGAGCACCACGTTCTGCGCGGCCAGGACGAGTGAGCTGCTATCGACCCATCCGTTTCAGGCCACTAGGAGCAGGCCGCCGCCACGGGCAGAATAGGCGGCCTTGCGCCGCTAGCCTGTGGCCGCACCGCCTGACCTGCGATAAGCCACACCATGCTCAATCCCGCCCAACGCGCCGCCGTCGATTACTGCGATGGCCCGCTGCTCGTACTCGCCGGCGCCGGCTCGGGCAAGACCAGCGTCATCACGCAGAAGATCGCCCACCTGGTGTCGCGACGGAACCTACCGGCGAAAAAGATCGCGGCGATCACCTTCACCAACAAGGCCGCGCGCGAAATGCGCGAACGTGTCGCCAAGCTGGTCCCGGCCGATGCGGCGAGCGAGCTGACCGTCTGCACCTTCCATGCGATGGGACTGAAGTTCCTCCAGATCGAGCATGCCAAGCTCGGTCTCAAGCGCGGTTTTTCGATACTCGATGCCGACGACGGCGAGTCGATCATCAAGGACCTGCTGCCCAAGGGGCTGAAGAACGACCAGCTCTGGGCACTGCGCAACCTCGTGTCGACCGCCAAGAACAACGGCCTGGATCCTGCCCAGGCCATCGCCGCGGCGCGCAGTCCGCGCGAACTCGAAGCGGCGCAGCTGTACGAGGGTTACCAGCGCCGCCTCACCGCGTTCAACGCGGTGGACTTCGACGACCTGATCCGCCTGCCGTTGACCTTGCTCGAACGCGACGAGGAAACGCGGAGCGCCTGGCAGGAACGCATCCGCTATTTGCTCGTCGATGAGTACCAGGACACCAACTCGGCCCAGTACCGCCTGATCCGCAATCTGTGCGGACCGCGCGGGGCGTTCACCGCAGTCGGCGACGACGACCAGTCGATCTATGCCTGGCGCGGTGCGAATCCGGAAAACCTCGATGATCTTGCGCGCGACTATCCGGCCCTCAAAGTGGTCAAGCTCGAACAGAACTACCGCTGCGGCAAGCGCATCCTGCGCGCGGCCAACAAGCTGATCGCGAATAATCCGCACAAGCACCTGAAACAGCTCTTCAGCGAGCTGCCCGACGGCCCGCCGATCCGCGTAATGGAGTGCAGAGACAGCGAGCACGAAGCCGAGCGCGTCGCCGCCGACCTCACCCATCTGGCCGAGAAGAACAAGGCGACCTGGCACGAGTTCGCGATCCTCTACCGTGGCAACCACCAGTCGCGCGCGCTGGAAAAAGCACTGCGTCTGGCGCGCGTGCCGTATCACATCAGCGGCGGCACCGCATTCCTCGATCGCGGCGAGGTCAAGGACATCCTGGCCTACCTGCGCCTGATCTCGAACCCCGAGGACGACTCGGCTTTTTTGCGTATTGCCAATATTCCACGACGCGACATTGGCGCGACGACGCTGGAAAAGCTCGGCGAAATGGCCCAGCAGCGCCATGCCTCGCTGCTCGAAGCAGCGCAGAGCGACGGTGTGCTCAAGCAGCTCGCGCCGCGTTCGGCCTCGTCGCTGGCCGGCTTCGCCGACCTCATCGCCACGCTGCGCGCGCAGTCGCGCCAACTCGGCGCGGCCGATCTCGTCGAAGAACTCATCCGGCGCACGCACTACGCCGAGCATCTGATCGCCGAAATCAAGGATCCGGCCGCGCGCCAGCGCCGCCTGGACAACCTGACCGAACTGGCCGAGTGGTTCCGCGCCATGCAGAAGGGCGCGAGCAGCGCCGGCGATCTCGCGGCGCAGCTTGCGCTGCTGACACATTCCGACCGCGACGATCCCGGCAACGCGGTGCGCCTCATGACCCTGCATGGCGCCAAGGGCCTGGAATTCCGCTTCGTCTTCATCGTCGGAGTGGAGGATGGCCAACTGCCGCACGAGGGCGGCATCGAGGAAGGCCGTCTCGACGAGGAGCGCCGCCTGATGTACGTCGGCATCACGCGCGCCAAGGAGCGCCTGTGCCTGAGCTATGCGGCACGCTCACGCCGCTTCGGCCAGATCCTCAAGAACGACCCGAGCCGGTTCCTCACCGAAATTCCTGCCGACGACCTGCACTGGGACGGCCGCGACGCCGAGCAGGACGCGCAGTCCAAGAAGGACGTGGCTGCGTCGCATCTCGCGCGGCTCGCGAGCCTGCTCGCCGACTGATTGCACACGGCGTGCGACGCACGGCGCGGTCAGGCGCAGTACGCCTCGGGACGCGTCGCAGCAGCACGCTACAATCGGCGGTCCCTGCAAACCGGAGCCGCCCCGCGATGAAACGCTTCACCGCCCTGTTGCCCCTGCTGCTGCTTGCCGCCTGCGCAGCCAACCCGCCGCGCACGGCCGCGCCGACCGAACCAGAAGCCCCGAAACCGCCGCCGCTGACGTATGCAGAAACCAATCTCAATGCGACGCTGTGGGCACAGGGCACGGTCGAGCACGACATGACGTATCGCGGCATCTATGCGCAGGCCACGCGCCAGCTCACCGCGGCCCTCAAACAGAAAGACTGGGACGCACTGCCGAAAGGGGAGCGCAAGAAACCGGCCAAGGGGCTGAAGCCTGCCGTGATCGTCGACGTCGACGAGACCGTGCTGGACAACTCGCCCTATCAGGCGCGCCTGATCCGCGACGGCAAGGAATTCGACGAGTTCAGCTGGGACCTGTGGTGCCGCGAACAGCGCGCCCAGCCGCTGCCCGGCGCGCTGGATTTTGCCAAGGCCGCCGCCGCGAAGGGGGTGACGGTTTTCTACCTGACCAACCGCGCCCAGCACCTCAATGAAGCGACGCTCGCAAACCTGCGCAGCGCAGGTTTTCCGGTATCCGACAAGGAAACCGTGTTCCTGGGCCTGGGCACGGTCGTCGAAGATTGCGAAGCCAGCGGCAGCGACAAGGGTTGCCGGCGCGAACTGATCGGCCGTCGCTATCGCGTACTCGCGCTCGTCGGCGACCAGCTCGGCGACTTCATCGACGTCGACAACAATACCGTCGCGGCACGCGCCGACGCGGCCAAGCCCTACGACGCCTGGTTCGGCGAACGCTGGTTCATGCTGCCCAACCCGACCTACGGATCCTGGGACAGCGCCGTACTTGGCAACCAGCGCGGTGCCGAAGCGCCCGTGAAGCACCAGATCCGACGCGATGCGCTGCGCACCGAATGAGGCCGACATGATTCCTGCGATCAAACCCATCGATGTGCGCGACCGGCTGATCTTCGCGCTGGACGTACCTACGCGCGCGGAGGCGCTCGAGTGGATCGACCGTCTCGGCGATGCGGTCACCTTCTACAAGATCGGCATGGAACTGCTGACCAGCGGGGAATATTTCCAGGTGCTCGCCGACCTGGCCGGGCGCGGCAAGAAAATCTTCGTCGACCTGAAGTTCTTCGACGTCCCGGCGACGGTCGCTTCGGCCGTAAAGGGCCTGACCCGCTACCCCGTATATTTCTGCACTATCCATGGCAACGACGGCATGATGCGCGCGGCGGCGCAGGTGAAGGGCGACATTAAACTGCTCGCCGTCACCGCACTGACGAGCCTGGACCAGCACGACCTGGACGACCTGGGTTTCCAGTGCGATGCGGAGCAGCTCGTGCTGTCGCGCGCGAAGGCGGCGCTGGCGGCCGGTTGCGACGGTGTCGTGTCGTCCGGGCTTGAAGTGCCGGCATTGCGCCGCGAAGTGGACCACGCGCTGATCACGGTCTGTCCGGGCATACGACCGGTCGGCAACAGCGACGACCAGAAGCGCACACTCGACGTGGCTGAGGCCTTCGCGGCAGGCGCGGACTACATCGTGGTCGGACGCCCCGTGCGCCAGGCGCCAGACCCGCGCGCCGCCGCACTCGCGATCCGACAGACCATCAGCGACACGCTCGCCGCCGGCCTGTAGTCCGCCGGCGCGGAACGCGGCTTGCGTCGGATATCAGCAAGCGCGGCGCCGTGACGAGAAAACTCGATACAAATCATAAAGATATTTGATACATCATAAGATGTTGCATTAACTCGATTCAGCCAGTACGATGCTCGCCGTACCTGAACCCAGACGCGGCAACAATTACACATAGCCGACCGCGCTCGACAATGCGATTCCCCCTCCGGCCCTGCCGGATTTGCCCGGACTGTTCGCAAGAACATCCGGGTTTTTCTTGTCTGCAGGCTGCGATTTGCGCGGCCGCGCGCCCTCAATGTTTGCTGGAATGCGCAACCGCACTCGGCTAGAGTGCATCGCTGTTTGACCAATCAAACCCTTGGGGAAAGACATGTCCACGAAATTCGCTCGCGTCGCGCTGGCCGCGGCTCTCGGTTTTGCACTGGTCGGCTGTGGCAAGGATGAGCCGCCTGCCGCGCCGCCCCCGGCTGTTGCGGCCAAGGCAGCTGCCACGCCTGATGGCGCCATCCTGGCTTCGGTCGGCCACCTGAAGACCGGCAACATCGACGGCCTGATGCAGAGCGTGCTGCCGCCCGACGAATACGCCAAGGCCAAGGCCGAGTATTCCAAGGAAATGAACAAGGAGCCGGCCTCCGAAGAAGACAAGGCCAAGTTCGCCGAGAACATGGCCAAGCTGACCGCCGCCGACGCCGAAGCTCAGCTCTGGGCCGAGCTGGAACCCAAGCTCAAGGAAATGGACGCCCAGATGGCACAGCAGATGCCGATGATGGTTGCCATGGGCAAGGGCTTCATCCAGAGCTCGATCCAGCAGAACCAGGAACTTAACGAAGCGCAGAAGCTGCAGGCCACGCAGGCCGTCGATGCCCTCGGCAACTGGGTCAGCACGGCCAAGTTCACGGATCCGGGCCTGGCGCAGAAATCCATCAAGATCGTCTGCGACACCGCGCGCAAGATCAACCTCAAGACCCTCGACGAAGCGCGCGCGCTGAGCTACGAGCAGGCCATGAGCAAGTTCGGCGTGGCCTACCTCGGCCTCAAGGATGTGCTCGCGCTGTACGGCTTCTCGATCGACCAGACGCTGGATTCGGTCAAGGCCGAAACGCTTTCCTCGGACGCCACGACGGCCAAGGTCAAGATCAGCTACTCGCTGCTCAACACTCCGCTCAGCGCCGAAAGCGACCTGGTCAAGCTCGGCGACCGCTGGTACGGCAAGGAAATGCTGGAAGGCCTGAAGAAGAAGGACGCTGCGGAAGTGGCGCCTGCTCCGGCCCCGGCTCCGGCGACCAACTGATATCGGCCGGGTTTCATCGGCCGGTTTATTGGCCGATTTAACGTGCCGCTAACGCAAACGACGCCGCCTACGGGCGGCGTTCGTTTTTGGCGCGGTTACAATCCGCCGCATGGATGACATCACTATTTCCGAACGCGGCGATGACGCGCCGCGCGTTCCCTGGCGTCTTCGCCTGTTCGGCCGCCTGCTCGAATCCTGGATACGCATCAAGCCCGACCCGGCCAATCCGAGCAACCTGCTCGTGCCCGGCGTTCCGGTCTGCTACGTCACCGAGCGCTACGGCCTTTCCGATGCGCTGATCCTGGAACAGGCGTGCCGCGAAGCCGGCCTGCCTTCGGCGCTGATCCCGCTGCAGAACATCTCCACGCGACGCAAGCGCAGCTATTTTGCGACCTCCATGCGCAACAGCCTGTTCTGGAGTCGCGCACGTCGGCGCTCGCCGACGCAGCCGCTGGCCGAACTGGTCGCTCAACTCGAGCTGTTCCCGGACCTTGACGTACAACTGGTGCCGGTATCGATCTTCGTCGGCCGCGCACCGAATCGGCAGTCGGGCTGGTTCAGCGTGCTGTTCTCGGAAAACTGGGTCGTCGTCGGCCGCTTCCGCCGCCTGCTGGGACTGATCCTCAACGGCCGCGACACGCATGTGCAGTTTTCCGCGCCGGTGTCCCTGCGCAGCGTTCTGATGGAAGAACACGGCCAGCCGCGCGAGCGCACCGTGCGCAAGATTTCGCGCGTGCTGCGCGCGCATTTCCGTCGCATTCGCGCGGCAGTGATCGGTCCCGACCTGTCGCACCGTCGCACCATCGTTGACGCCGTGGTCAATGCCGAACCGGTGCAGGAAGTCGTCGCCGTCACTGCGCTGAAGGAATCGCTGTCGCGCGAGCAGGCCATGCGCCGCGCGCATGACTACGCGGTCGAAATCGCCGCCGACTATTCGCATCCGGTCGTACGCTCGATCTCGTTCCTGCTGACGAGTTTCTGGAACAAGCTCTACGACGGTGTCACGATGAACCATTTCGATCGCGTGCGCGCCGTGGCGCCGGGACACGAAATCATCTACGTGCCCTGCCATCGCAGCCATATCGACTACCTGCTCGTGAGCTGGCTGCTCTACACCAACGGCATCGTGCCGCCGCACATCGCCGCGGGCGTGAATCTCAATCTGCCGCTGGTTGGCCCGCTGCTGCGCCGCGGCGGCGCGTTCTTCCTGCGCCGCAGCTTCAAGTCGAACGCGCTGTATTCGGCCGTGTTCACCGAATACGTGAGCCAGCTGTTCGCCCGCGGTGTGTCGATGGAATATTTCATCGAGGGCGGCCGTTCGCGCACAGGACGCTTGCTGCAGCCGAAGTCGGGCATGCTGGCGATAACGATGCGCGCGTTTCTGCGCGAATCGCGTCGTCCGGTCGTGTTCCAGCCGGTCTACATCGGCTACGAAAAGCTCATGGAAGGCAACAGCTACATCGGCGAGCTGTCGGGCCAGGCCAAGAAGAAGGAGTCGCTGTTCGCACTGGTGCGCTCGCTGCGCAAACTGCGCGAGCACTACGGCCGCGTCGCGGTGAACTTCGGCGAGCCCGTCTTCCTGGAGGAACTGCTGGAGCGCGAAGTCCCCAACTGGCGCGCGACCGCGGGCGATGAAAAGCCCGAATGGTTCGGGCGCAGCGTGGACGCGCTGGCCGAACGCATCCAGGTCAGCATCAACCGCGCGGCCGACGTCAATCCGATCAATCTTCTCGCCGTCGCGCTACTGGCCACGCCCAAGCACGCGATGGCGGAGACCGATCTCATTGCGCAGCTTGATCTGTACAGGAATCTTCTCGCCGAACTGCCCTACGGCGAGCGCGTCACGCTGACCGCGAAGACGCCGCAGGAAATCGTCGCCTATGGCGAGAAGATGCAGTGGATACGCCGCATTCGCCATCCGCTGGGCGATGTGCTGACCAGCGAGGGCAAGCAGGCCACGCTGCTGTCCTACTTCCGCAACAACGTGCTGCACCTGTTCGCGGCCTCGGCCTGGATCGCCTGCTGCTTCATCAACAACCGGCGTATGGCGCGCGCCTCGCTGCTGCGATTGTCCAGGTTGATCTATCCGTTCATACAGTCCGAGCTGTTCCTGCCCTGGGACGAAGCCGGCTTCATCGAACGCATCCAGACCACGATTGATTTTTTCATCCAGCGCGGCGTGCTCACGCCCGATGCCGAGGGCCGCGTGCTCAATCGCGGCGCCGGCCAGGGGGACGCCGCCTTCCAGCTGCGCACGCTCGCGCACAGTCTGCTGCAGGCGTTCGAGCGCTACTACATCACGATTGCGGTACTGGTGAAGCACGGGCCGCACACGATCAGTGCTGCGGAACTTGAGAACTTGTGCACATTGACGGCGCAGCGGCTGACCCTGCTGCACGAGCTCAATGCGCCCGAGTTCTTCGACAAGGCCCTGTTCAAGGGCTTTATCCAGCAGCTGCGCGAGCTCAAGGTGATCTGGACCGACGATGCCGGCAAGCTCGATTTCGACGCAGCGCTCAATATCGTGGCCAAGGATGCGAAGGTGATCCTGAGCCGCGAGATCCGCCACGGCATCCTGAAGCTCGCGCCGCAGCCCAAGGCAACTCCACAGGCGCCCAAAGCCGAAGCCGCCGAAGCCGACTGAGCGGCGGAACCCGCGCACAGCAAATCCGATGACCGCGACGGCCTGAACCGGATGCGCGGCCACCTGGATCGGGGACAGCCGCCGTCATCGACACTCGTTGGTTGTTCTGATCACCGGCCATGGTTCCGCTGCACGCTGGGTGCGGTGCTCAGCGGTGCCACGTTCGGCGACAACCTGTCGGTGATTTCGGATACCGCCATCGCCGCCTCTCGCCTGCAGGGCGCGAGCATGCGCGACAAGTTCCGCGCGAACTTCTGGCTCGCGCTGCCGGCGGCGCTGGCTTGCGTGGTACTGCTGGCACTGCTAGGCGACGGCGCGGCCGCGCCGTCGGTGGCTCCTGCGTCACTGGGGGCGGCGCTGCCCGATCTCATCGTGCTCGTGCTCGCACTGCTGGGCGTGGACGTACTGATGTGCTCGGCCTCGGCCTGATGCCCGCCGGTGCGTTCGGCTTCCTGTTGAAGAGCGGCTATACGCTGGCGGCCTTCGGCAACGACATCCATGCCGGCTTTCAAGGCATGTTCGAGATCACGCTGCTGTCGCTGCTGATCGGCGGCCTGGCCGCCCTGAACGCCATGGCGTGAGTCCGGCCCGCAGCGCCAGCCTGCTCGACATCTTTGCGTGCGTGACGCAGAGCGTGCTGCCCTACGGCGCGCAGATCCTGCTCGCCGCGTCGATCGCCAGGACCTCGCCGCTGGAACTCGTCGGCCAGGTGCACTACGGCTGGCTGCTCGCGCTGGTTACGCTGGCGTCGATCGCCTTGGGCCTGCCACGAAGCGCGCTGCGGCCGGCGCTGCCGCTCAGGCCGGCTGATCGGGAATCAGCTGATTTTCCAGGTACGCGATCATGTCCTTGAGGCGCAGCTTGCGCTTCTTGAAACGCTTGAGCTGCAGCTCGTCGGCGGCACTGTCGACGGAAAGGCGTCCGATTGCGACATCGAGGTCGCGATGTTCGATACGCAGTTCGATCAGCTGACGCGTGATTTCGGCGGGATCCGGGCGTTGCATCGGCGCGAGCTTGAGGGAGTCGCCTGAGTGTAGCCCGCTTGAGCGGCGACTCGTAGGGTGGCATCGGAACGCGCCTGGCGGCCGGGAGGCCGGGTTGTCGCTGCTACAATGGCGGCCTTGTTTCGGCCCTTCGTCCATGAGCATTGCCGCCACACGCCAGCAGGAGTTCAACGCGGTCAAGCTGGCCAAGCGACTGCGCCGCCAGGTCGGCCAGGCCGTCGCCGATTTCCAGATGATCGAGGACGGCGACCGCATCATGGTCTGCCTGTCCGGCGGCAAGGATTCCTATACGCTGCTGCAGCTCCTGCGCCAGCTCCAGGCCAAGGCCCCGGTCGCCTTCGAACTGCATGCGGTGCACCTGGACCAGAAGCAGCCCGGCTACGACGCGCAGACACTGCCGCGCTACCTCGAGTCGGTCGGCATGCCGTACACCATCCTCGAACAGGACACCTATAGCGTGGTCAGGCGCGTGGTGCCCGAAGGCCGCACGATGTGCAGCCTGTGTTCCCGCCTGCGCCGCGGCAACCTGTATGACCACGCCGCGGCGCAGGGCTATACCAAGATTGCGCTAGGCCACCATCGTGACGACATCGTCGAGACATTGTTCCTGAATCTGTTCCACCAGGCCAAGCTCAAGGCCATGCCGCCCAAGCTGCGTTCGGACGACGGCCGCAATGTGGTGATTCGGCCGCTGGCCTACTGCCGCGAAGACAACATCGCCGACTACGCGCAGCTGCAGAATTTTCCGATCATGCCGTGCAATCTCTGCGGTTCGCAGGAAAACCTGCAGCGCAAGGCGATCAAGGCCATGTTGGCCGATTGGGAGCGCAGGTTCCCAGGCCGTGTCGAGAACGTGTTCCGAGCGATCGGCGACGTATCGCCCTCGCAACTGGCCGATCGCAACCTGTTCGACTTCGCTTCGCTGGGCGGCCGCGGCACGGCGCGCACGGTTGTCACCGACTGGCTGCGCGGCGAACCGGCCGGCGCAGAAACTGAGACCGTAGCCGGCTAAGTTGGCCGGCCGCGGAATCGCCGACCTTTCCTTCAACGCACCGGCGGGCTCAGGCCTGCCCCATGGGGATTCATGTTCTTCCGCAATCTGACTCTGTTCCGCTTTTCCGAAGCCATGGCCGAATCGCTGATCGAACTGGAAGCCCAGCTCGAGGAAAAGCGTCTGCGCCCCTGTGGTCCGCTGGAACAATCCACGCGCGGCTTCGTCTCTCCCCACGGCCGCAACGCCGACGTGCTCGTGCACAAGGTCGGGCTCTATACGCTGGTCGCCCTGGGTGGCGAGGACAAGCTGCTGCCAGGCTCGGTCGTCAATGAGGAGCTGTCGGCGCGGCTGCAGAAAATCACCGAGGAGCAGGGCCGTCGCGTCGGTGCCAAAGAGCGCAAGCGCATGAAAGACGACATCCTCACGGACTTCCTGCCGCGCGCGTTCGTCAAACCCTACCGGCTGCTGGCCTATCTGGACCTCAAGAACGGCTGGCTCGTCGTCGACACCTCCAGCCGCAAGTCGGCCGAGGAAGTACTGTCGGAACTGCGCGAGGCAGCGGGCTCGTTCCCCGCCACGCCGATGGCGCCGGAAGAGTCGCCGCGCACCTTGATGACGGACTGGGTGGTTAGTGGCAAGCTACCGGCCGGCCTGGTCCTGGCGGACGAGTGCGAATTGCGGGACCCGGCCGAATCCGGTGCGATCGTGCGCTGCCGTCGCCAGGACCTTGAAACCGACGAGGTGCGCGAGCACCTCAAGACCGGCAAGCAGGTGTATCAGCTCGGCCTGACCTTCGACGATCGCATCAGCCTCGTGCTTGGCGAAGACCTCGTCATCCGCAAGCTGCGCTTCCTCGACCAGGTGCTCGACGAACTGACCGAGACCAATGCCGATTCCGCCGCCGCCGAGCTCGACTCGCGCATGGCGCTGATGACGCTGGAAGTCGAACGCCTGCTTGGCAAGCTCGACGAATGGTTTCGCCTGCCGCGCCCGACCGATCGCTGAAACCCGGCGCGGCGACAATCCGGTGAAACCACAATCCCGGTCGCGCGGCAGCGGCGCGACCGGTCGACGCAAGGGATTGTGGGTTTGTATTGGGCTCGTTGCATCGAGCTCGATGTACCAGGCTCGTTGAACCAAGCTCGTTGAACCGCGTCCATCGTGCGTCGGCGGGCGGACTGGGTAAGGAACTGGCATGGCCCTGGACGACAACCACTACCTGGAACTGTCCACCCCGAACGGGGAGACGATCAAGGTATTCAAAAAGCCCCATCCGCAGGCGCGCCGGCTGCGCCTGACGGTCACTTCGCGTGGCGCCCGCCTGTCCTATCCGGAGGGAACCCACCCCGCCCAGGTGTTCGCGTTCTTGCGCAAGCACGTCGACTGGCTGGAACGGAAGCTCGACGAGCTGCAACTGGATGGGTCCGGCCCACCGCCGCTGCTGCCGGGCTCGCCGACCCTGATCCCGCTGCGCGGCGAGACTACGCAGATGCTCTGGCGCGAGGGCGCCTATCCCGGCATCGCCCATGAGGGCGACAAGCTCGTGTTGACCTTGCCCCCTGCCCAGGGCAAGCGCGCCCTGCCGGCGGCACGCGCTTTGCTGCGATCCTTTCTCGATGCGCAGATCCGCCGCGACGTGTCGCGCCTGCTCGCCCGCTACACCTCCGAACTGCAGGCGGCGCCCGTGGCCGTGCGCGTGAAGCCGCTCAAGAGCCTCTGGGGCAGTCTCGACACGCGCGACTGCATGACGCTGGACCTGGCCCTGGCCCTGGCTCCGCCGGCGGCGCTGAAATACGTCGTGGTCCACGAGCTGTGCCATCTCAAGATCCGCAACCACTCGCCGCGCTACTGGAACCTCGTCGCGAGCTTCTACCCGGACTGGAAGGAACAGCGCGACTGGCTGCGCGAAAAAGGCCACGCCCTCAAGGCCGAACTGTCCCGGCTCATCGACCCCTGAGCCGGGACTGCACGTCGGCGTCGCGATCAGGCAACCCTTGCTGAAGCCGCGACGCGATCGCAAAAGGCAAGGATCGCCGCGGCGACCGGTGCGGGGTTTTCCAGGTGCACATGATGGTTGCCCGGCAGATGCTGGAGCGTGATGTCCGCAACGCAGGCCGCGCGTGCGCGCATCATCGCGTCGGGCAGGTACGAAGCCGCCGGTTGGGCAAGCAATACCAGCGTCGGCGCCGCGATACCGCGCAGGATGTTGTGGATCTGCGCTTCGGTGTAGCGCAGCGGCGAAGCCAGCGTGAGGCGTACATCACTGGACCAGGACCAGCCGCCCGGAACCGCCGCCAGGCCGCGCTCGACCAGTGCCGAAGCCGCGGCCTCGCTGAGATCGTTCACCTGCATGCGCGCGCGTATCGCGAGCGACGCGTCGGGGAAGACCCGCAACGACTTGGCGCTGCACGCGACGCGCTGGCTCATGCTGCGTCGCAATTGCTCCAGCGCCGCGTCGGGCGCGACCGTCAATGGACCCAGCGACTCGATCAGCAGCAGCGTCTGCACCGCGTCCGGCTGCGCCGCGGCGAAGACGCTGGCCGTCGCACCGCCCAACGAATGGCCGAGCAGCGAATACCGTTGCCAGCCCAGTGCCTGAGTCACGGCCTGGATGTCGGCCAGGTATTCGACGTAGTGATACCAGCCGCCCGGAGGCCGATGGCCGGATCGACCGTGGCCCGGCAGGTCGATCGCGACCACATGGAAGCGCGAGGCCAGCAACGGCGCCAGCGCGCCGAACGACGCGGCATTGTCGAGCCAGCCATGCAAGGCCAGCAGCGGCGGCAAGGCCTCGTCGCCCCAGCTCTGGGCGGCGAGCGTCAGGTGCGGCAGCTCGATCGTGAGCTCACGCGCCGACATTCGGTACTCCCGCAGCAGCCGGGTTTTCGGCCGGCAACCAGCCCTGGATGTGCCGCAGGACCAGTTCCGACAACGCCGCAACCTGGTCCTCGCCATCGTTGAGGGCGGCAATGTACTCATAGCGCTGCCCTCCCGCGTGCAGGAAACGCTCGCGGTTTTCGACCGCGATCTCTTCCAGGGTTTCGAGGCAATCCACGGCGAAGGCGGGGCAGAGTACCTGGACCGAACTGACACCGGCTTTCGCGAATTCTTCGAGCTTCTGGTCGGTGTAGGGCCTTAGCCACTCTTCACGACCGACCCGCGACTGGAAGCTGACGACCACACCGTCGTCGCCGACGCCCAGCCGTGCCGCGAGCCGTGCCGCCGTTGCGCTGCACTGCATTGCGTAGGGGTCGCCCGCTTCGACGTAGCGCCGCGGAATGCCATGAAACGACAGCAGCAGCCGCTCGGCGCGCCCGTGCGCCGCCCAGTGCCGCTCGACGCTGCGGGCCAGCGCCTCGATGTGCGCCGGCTGGTCGTGGTAGTCGCCGATCGTGCGCAGCTCCGGCGGCCAGCGCAGCGTCTTGATCGCATCGGCCAACGCGTCGAACACCGCGCCGGTGGACGTCGCCGAGTACTGCGGATACAGCGGCAGCACGAGAACGCGGCGGCGGCCGGCGCCGACGAGGCTGCGCAGCACGGCCGACAGCGCAGGCTCGCCGTAGGTCATGGCCAGATGCACATCGACGCCATCACCGGCCGAACGCTTCAGTGAACCGCCCAACGCCTGCGCAAGCGCCTGGCTGTTCACGAGCAGCGGCGAACCGGTCTTGGTCCAGATGCTTGCATAGGCGCGCGCCGAGCGTGCCGGTCGCAGACGCAGGATCACGCCGTTGAGGATCAGCCACCACAGCCAGCGCGGCTGCTCGATCACGCGCGGGTCGGACAGGAACTGGTCGAGATAGCGGCGAACCGCCGCGGTCGTGGGTGCCGCCGGTGTGCCGAGATTGACGAGCACGACGGCGATGCCGCCGCTGCCGGTTTCCGCGCCCGGCGGCGCTGCGTAGTACTTCCTGGTTCCGAACATGGCTTTCCGAGTGATTGCGTACGTTGCCGCCGCGTTGTTTGGGGCCTGGCGGAACCCTGCCTTGTAGGCGAACCGGAAGCTGCTAGACTGGCTGAGCCGTGTCAGCGCCCGACCCGGCCGACGATTACCAGAAACGATAACAAAAACGGTGAACAATGAGCCTGCGCGCATGCCCTGCCGCCGCGGCACTATTTGCTCTGTTGGCCGCAACCGCGGCCACAGCGGAGCCGTTCGCCCTCGCTCCGGCCTATGATCAGATTTATCGCGTGGATCTGGCCACGCGAACCGCGACGCTGGTCGGTGAAACGGGCTCCTATGCCGGTCAGACGATTGTATTCAAAGGCATGGCCTACGCCCCGAACGGGTCGCTGCTGGCTTCGTCAGACAACACCAAGTCGCTTTTCCGCCTCGATTTTCTCGGCTCGGCCCCTACGCTCGTCGGCAGCCTCGGCCTGGCCGGACAGGGTGATCCCGCACGACTCGACGCGCTTGACCTCTCCTATGCCGTGACCTGCGACGGATCGGCCTGGCTCGCGTCCGGCGTCACGCGCAAGCTCTGGAAGGTCGATATCGCGACGGGCTTCACCACGTATATCGGCCCTACCGGCGCACGCGTCACCGGCCTCGCTGCGCGCGGTCGCGAACTGTTCGGCACGGGTGACTACGAAAACCCGTCCCTGTTTCGCGTCGACACCACGACCGGCACCGCGACCGCCATCGGCTCGTTCAACGTCGCCAGCAGCAAGATCAGCTCGGTCTGGCCGTCCTTCGACAGCAGCGGCCAGCTGTGGGCCGCTGTCAGCTATATCCCGCCGCCGCCGCCCGCAGCGAATACGTTCCCACCGGACTGGAGCGACCTCGCCCGCCTCGATCCGGGCACTGGCGCGATGACACTGCTGGGTCCCATCACAGGACCGGAAGATCTGCGCAGCGTACCGTTGTTCGGGTTGGCGATCGGTCCTCCGGCACCGTGCCCGACTGGCACCGTGACCCCGCTAACCGTTCCAGCTGGTTCGCCGTTCGGCTACGCCGTGTTTGGCGCCCTGCTCGCGCTCGCTTCCTGCTTCGGCCTGCGTCGACGCCGTCTGCGTTAAGCGGCGATTCCCCCACTGAACCACACCATGCCCGGGCTGCGCGGACGCGCACTCCGGAATGTCGCGTGGGCGCGACTCGGCGTACACGCGGCGCGAGCCCCCTTCTCCAGTGAGATTCCCGTGAGCCGATCGAAACTGCATGTCCTGCTGCTCGTATGCTGCCTGCTCCCCGCCAGCAGTACGCTCGCCAGTGAAACCGAAGCCAAGCGAGCCCGTGAAGCCGTTCGCGTCATCGACGAAATCATGCAGGCGCCCGACCGGCGCATCCCCTCCAACCTGCTGCGCGAAGCGCACGCCATCGCCGTCATTCCCGATGTCATCAAGGCAGGACTCGTGGTCGGCGGCCGCCGCGGCCACGGCCTCATCGTCGTCAAGACGCCCGAGGGCACCTGGTCCAACCCCAGTTTCATCACCATGACCGGCGGCAGTCTCGGCTTGCAGGCTGGCGTCCAGTCGACCGACGTCGTGCTCGTGTTCCGCAGCCGTAGAGGCGTGGATTCGATCGTGCACGGCAAGTTCACCCTCGGCGCCGACGCATCGGCTGCCGCCGGGCCGGTAGGCCGCTCGGCGCAGGCGTCCACCGACGCCCAGCTCAAGGCTGAGATTTACTCGTATTCGCGCGCGCGCGGCCTGTTCGCCGGCGTCGCCCTCGACGGTTCGGTCATCGCGATCGATCACGACTCCAACCAGGCCGTGTTCGGCGACGGCATCACGCCGCGACGCATATTCGAGGGCGGAGTCGGTAATGTGCCGGAAGTCGTGGTCGATTTCCGCGACCGTCTCGAGGAGTACACTGCGCAATCGGCCGAGTGAGCGTGGCGTCATGACCCCATTGCAAAGCACGGCTACACTGTTGCGCTTTGCCGTTAACGACGACGCGATTCCTTTGCAGGAGTGGAACAATGGGTAGTTTTAGCATTTGGCACTGGCTGGTTGTTCTGCTGATTGTCGTGCTGGTCTTCGGCACCAAGCGGCTGCGCAACATGGGCGGCGATCTCGGCAGCGCAATGCGCGATTTCAAGAAGGGCCTGCAAAGCGACGAGGAAGCGCCCAAGCTCAAGGCCGACCCGGCGCCCGACGGCGAAAAGGTCGCGAGCGAGACCAAACGCGAAAAAGCCGAGTAAATCGCGGCGATGTTCGATATTGGCTTCAGCGAGTTCGTGCTGATCGGCATCGTCGCGCTGATCGTGCTGGGACCCGAGCGCCTGCCCGGCGCCGCGCGCACCGTCGGGGCCCTGCTGCGCCGCGCGCGCAACAGCTGGGCCAATGTGCGCACCGAGGTCGAGCGCGAACTGGCGGCCGAGGAGCTCAAGCGCAGCATGCGCGACACGGCCGCCGCCGCAGATCCTCGCGAGGATCTGCGCAACGCGGCAGAGCAGTTCCGCGAGACCACCGAGCAGGTCCGCGAGGGCACACAGGAAATCGGCAGGAAGCTCGATGAGCGCAGCTGACCAGGACCAGGGCGACGAGGCCTCGTTTTTTTCCCATCTTGTTGAGTTGCGTGCACGCCTGATGAAAGCCGTGCTCGCGATAGGCGCCGTACTGCTGTGTCTGCTGCCGTTCGCCAACAAGCTCTATGCGTGGCTGGCCGAACCACTGCTGCGCAACCTGCCCGCCGGCGGCCAGCTCGTCGCGATCGAGGTTGCCTCGCCCTTCTTCACGCCACTCAAGCTGGCGTTCTGCACGGCACTCGTCGTCGCCATGCCGGTCGTTCTGTATCAGCTGTGGGCCTTCGTAGCGCCGGGCCTGTACCGACACGAGAAGCGTCTCGGCATGCCGCTGCTGGTCTCCAGTGTCGTCCTGTTCTATCTCGGCGGCGCTTTTGCATATTTCCTCGTGCTGCCGATGGTGTTTTCCTTTCTCGCCAAGATCACGCCACAGGGCGTGGCCATGATGACGGACATTGGTAAATATCTCGATTTCGTACTCGTGATCTTTTTTGCTTTTGGGCTGTGCTTCGAGGTTCCGGTAGCTGTCGTTATTCTGGTCGCGCTCGGCTGGGTCACGCCCAAGCAGCTGACCGAAAGTCGCGGCTATGTCGTCGTCGGCGCGTTCGTCATCGCCGCCATACTGACCCCGCCGGACGTGGTGTCGCAGGTAATGCTCGCGATACCCATGTGCCTCCTGTACGAAGTCGGTATCGTCGCCGCGCGAACGGTAGCCACCCGCCCCGCGGACCTCGAAAGTCCCGATGCCTGAACGAACCAGTGTTGCAGTCGCCGTAAATTGGCGTCGCTTCGGCTCAACTCGCGGCGTTATTTACAATTCGTAACAAGTGCGCGCCAGCTGTAGCGTCATTTTCATGAACCTGCCACGTATACTATTCCCGCAGTACACGTAGCAGCACTTCTTAATCTCAGGGTGAAAATCATGAAAAAGTCCGCCGCAGCAGTCGCTGTTGACGAAGATACTCGCGACGCTAGCCTGCGTGTTTCCAAGCGCATGCGCGACAGCCTCAAAGCCGCAGCCGCCGTGATGGGCCGCCCGCTGTACGATGTTACCAACGAAGCCATCAACGACTATCTCGGTGGCTTGAAGCTGCCGGATCCGCTGGCCGGCCTGCGCAAGGGCAGCAAGGGTCGCAAGTAATGGTCTCTGCGTTTCTGCGGCCCCCACGGCCAGATCCGCAAGATATCCAAACGCCGCGCACTGCGCGGCGTTTGCTTTTGTAAAGCTGACGAATACGGGTAACTACTCACGCAAGTTTGGAAGATCCCTCAGCCGGAACTTCGACCAAAGTCTAACTACGCACATTTCTAGCGGTTGCAGTCGCGACGACGAAGCTCACAAGCCGCCGACGCGCGCCAGCCGCACGAAACTCCGAAGCAGCCAGCGGGCCTGGGGCGTCGGGCCGCATTCGCGCAGCAGCCGTACCGGATCCAGCCCTTCACTGACCAGGCGCTCATGTCGGCCGCGGATATATCCCGCCATGATTCCCGCACTGAACTCCGGATGGAATTGCAGCCCCCAGGCCCGCTCGCCGAAACGTAGCGCCTGGTGCGGGTCGAGTGCAGAGCTCGCCAGTACCTGCGCACCAGACGGCACTTCGACGACAAATTGCTGGTGAGTGGTCTGCGCACGGAACTCGGGAGCCACTGCGGCGAACAGCGGATCAGTCGTCGCCTGCGCACCCGTCCGTAGCGACTGAGTGCCGATCTGCCGTCCCAGGGGATTCCAGTCCACACGGCCGCCCAGGCCATGCGCCAGCAACTGATGGCCGTAGCAGATACCGAGTACCGGCACGGCATTGCTGCGCACCGCCGAGGCAAGCCACGCAGCCGTGCGTTCGCTCCAGTCGGAGCGGTCAGTCACCATGCTCGCCGAACCGGTCACGAGAACCGCGGCAAGGCGTCTGGCCGACGGCAGCGCTTCGCCGCGATCCACGCGCACGGTATCGACATCGCTGCGCCGCAGGCCCGCGGCACGGATGAACCACGCCGCGAAGTCGCCACGCCGCGCCGCGAGCCGCGGCAGGGTCGTGCCGGTCTGCAGGATGAGGAGTCGATCCACGCCGCTACTCGACTGGAGGCAATACCGTCATGACCTCGGCCACGGTCGTCACCCCGCGAGCGACCTGCGCCGCGGCGGATATGCGCAGCGGCCGCATGCCATCGCTGAGCGCGGCCTCGCCGAACTTGACCAGGTCGGTATCGGCCTGGATGAGCTGGCGCAGCTTCGAGGTGATGCGCAGCATCTCGTAGATGCCGGTGCGGCCGAGGAATCCGGTATTGCGGCATTCAAGGCAGCCGACCGGCCCCTGCGTGCGTTCGGGCAGCGCCAGGTTCCAGCGATGCGTGAGTGCGTCCCACGCGCGCGGCTCCACCGGCAGCGCGGTCTTGCAGTGCGGACAAAGCGTGCGGACGAGGCGCTGCGCCACGACACCGGTCAGGGTCGACTGGATCAGGTAGTGCGGGACGCCGAGATCGAGGAGTCGCGTTACGGCCGTCGGCGCGTCGTTGGTATGCAGCGTCGACAGCACCAGGTGACCCGTCAGTGAGGCCTGCACCGCCATCTGCGCGGTCTCGAGGTCGCGGATTTCGCCGACCATGATGATGTCCGGATCCTGGCGCAGCAGCGTGCGCACGCCCGCGGCGAAATCCAGGTCGATCGCCGGTTGCACCTGCATCTGGTTGAACTCGGGGCTGACCATTTCAATCGGGTCTTCCACCGTGCAGACGTTGAGATCCGGCGTGGCCAGATGCTTCAGCGTCGAATACAACGTCGTGGTCTTGCCCGAGCCGGTAGGACCGGTCACCAGCACGATGCCGTGCGGCCGCTCGACCATCGAGCGCCAGAGGTTTTCCTCGTCCATGGAGAACCCGATCTGGCGAAACTCCTTGACCACGATGTCCGGGTCGAAGATGCGCATGACGATCTTTTCGCCGAAGGCCGTCGGCATCGTCGACAGGCGCAATTCGACTTCGCGCCCGCCCGGCGAACGCGTCTTGATGCGTCCGTCCTGCGGCCGGCGCTTTTCCGCGAGATCCATGCGGCCGAGGATCTTGATGCGCGCGGTCACCGCGGTCATCACCGGCGGGGGAAACTCGAACACCTTGAGCATGTTGCCGTCGATGCGAAAGCGGATGTTGCCCGCATCGCGTCGCGGCTCCAGATGAATGTCCGAGGCGCGCTGATCGAAGGCGTATTGCAGCAGCCAGTCGACGATGTGCACGACGTGGCGGTCGTCCGCGCCGATGTCGCCGGATTTGCCAAGTTCCAGCAGCTGCTCGAAGTTCAGCAGTGTCGACGGGTCGTAGCCGCTGTCGCCCTTGGCATCCTTGGCGCGCTGGATCGAGCGCTGCACGCCGAAGAACTCGGCCAGGTAGCGGTTGACATCGAGCGGACTCGATACGACCCGCTCGATCTCGCGCCGCAGGATATGCCCGAGGTCGTTGACCCAGCGCGCGTCGAAGGGTTCAGCGGAGGCAATCGTGACCTTTTCCGGCGCGACCGCGACTGGAAGGATGCGATAGCGCGTCGCGTACTGGTGTGAGATGACCTGCGTCACCGCCTTGACGTCGATCTTCATCGGATCGATACGCAGATAAGGCAGTCCGGATTTTTCCGCCAGCCATTGCGTCAGCAGCTCCAGACCCAGCGGCTTGCCAGGACTGCGCTGGTCGATCGGCTTGAGATTCGCCACGAGCACCAGCGGATGCAGCGCCAGCTTGTCCTTGGTGCTGCGCGAGTCGGCGCGGATGCGGCGCGCATCGTCGGCCGCGAGCAAGCCATCCTGCACGAGTGCCATCAGGGTTTCATCGAGCTCCAGCCGTCCGTGCAGGCCCAGCTTGGCCGGCGTGCTCGCGGCGGTGGGCGCCGGAGCATCGGCCGCGACGGGACGCTGCGGGATGGTTGCCATGGCGATTCCTGTAGGACGGCAGAGCGCTGGCTATACTAGCGCGCTTTGCCGTTGCCCTTTCGTGAGCCACACCATGTCTACGCTGACGCCCACGTTTCAGGACGTGATCCAGACCCTCAACCGCTATTGGGCGGAACAGGGCTGCGTGCTGATCCAGCCGTTCGATACCGAGGTCGGCGCAGGCACGTTCCATCCGGCGACCTTCCTGCGCGCGCTCGGCCCCGAGCCCTGGGCCGCCGCGTACGTGCAGCCGTCGCGCCGGCCTACCGACGGCCGGTATGGCGAAAACCCGAATCGCCTGCAGCACTACTACCAGTACCAGGTCGTGCTCAAGCCCAACCCGGACAACATTCTGGACTTGTATATCGGCTCGCTGCGCGCACTCGGACTCGACCCGCTGACCCACGATCTGCGCTTCGTCGAGGACAACTGGGAGTCGCCGACGCTCGGCGCCTGGGGCCTGGGCTGGGAAGTCTGGCTCAACGGCATGGAAGTCACCCAGTTCACTTATTTCCAGCAGGCCGGCGGTATCGAATGCCGTCCGGTCACGGGTGAAATCACCTACGGCCTGGAACGCCTGGCGATGTATCTGCAGAACGTCGACAACGTCTATGACCTGGTCTGGACCGTCGCGCCGCACGGCGTGGTCACCTACGGCGACGTGTTCCACCAGAACGAAGTGGAACAATCGACATACAACTTCGAGCACGCCAACGTGACCGAGCTGCTGCATTGGTTCGACGTCTGCGAGTCCGAGGCAAAGAAACTCATCGATGCAAAACTGCCGCTGCCGGCCTACGAACAGGTATGCAAGGCCTCGCACAGTTTCAACCTGCTCGACGCACGCCGCGCGATAAGTGTGACCGAACGCCAGCGCTACATCCTGCGTGTGCGCACGCTGGCCCGCGGCGTAGCCGAGGCCTACTACGCGCAGCGCGAGAAGCTCGGTTTTCCCGGACTGAAGAACCGCCAGGAGAAGGCCCATGGCTGAGCAGGCGCTGCTGATCGAAATCGGCACCGAGGAACTGCCGACGCGCACGATCGACGAACTCGCCCACGCCTTCGCCACCGGCATCGTGGACGGACTCAACAAGCGTGGCTTTGCGATCCCGGCAGATGCCGCCACGGTGTATTGCACGCCGCGCCGCCTTGCCGTGCGGCTGCCGGCCGTCGCGCAAGCCCAGCCCGATCAGACTATCGAACGCCGCGGCCCCGCCGCCGCCGCCGCATTCGGCAGCGATGGTCAGCCGAGCAAGGCGCTGACCGGCTTCGCCGCATCCTGCGGCACGACGGTCGAACAGTTGCAGAAGCTCGAGACCGACAAGGGTGCCTGGTTCGTGTTCCGCAGCGAGCAGGCGGGCCAGCCGTTGGCCGCATTGCTGCCGGACATCATCGTCGAAGCGCTCAAGGCGTTGCCGATTCCCAAGCCGATGCGCTGGGGTGATCACGACTATGCCTTCGTGCGGCCGGTGCACTGGCTCGTGATCCTCCACGGCGACCGGATCATCGACGCCAGATTGATGGGGCTCGTCAGCGGCCGCGAATCGCGCGGCCATCGCTTCCACCACAACCAGGCGGTATCCATCGCCGACGCGGACAGCTGGCTGGCCAGCTTGCGCGAGGCGCACGTGCTCGCCGATCCGGTCGAACGGCGCGAACGCATCCGCGCCGAGATCGCGCGCGCCGCCGCCGAGACCGGCGGACGCACGCAGCTCGGTGACGAGTTGCTCGACGAAATCGCCAACCTGACCGAGTGGCCCGTCGCCATCGCCTGCGCTTTCGAAGAGGATTTCCTGCGCGTGCCGCAGGAAGCGCTGGTCATGACGATGGAGACCAACCAGAAATTCGTCTCCGTCGTCGACGCGTCCGGCCGTCTAACGCGGCATTTCATCGGTGTGGCGAACATCGCCAGCAAGGATCCCGGCGAAATCCGCAAGGGCTACGAACGCGTGATCCGGCCACGCTTCGCCGATGCGCGGTTCTTCTTTGACGAAGACCTCAAGTCGTCGTTGATCGACCAGCTCGAGACACTCAAGGGCGTGACCTACCAGCAGGCGCTGGGCTCGGTCTGGGACAAGGTGATCCGCGTCGCTGAGCTCGCCCGCACCATCGCCAACCGCGTCGGCGTCGACGCGGCGCAGGCGACGCGCGCCGCCGCGCTGGCCAAATGCGACCTCATGACGCGCATGGTCGGCGAGTTCCCCGAGCTGCAGGGCGTCATGGGCCGCTACTACGCGAGCGCCAACGGCGAGCACCCGGATGTCGCGCGGGCGGTGGATGAGTTCTACCGGCCGCGTTTCGCCGGCGACGGCATCGCGAGCGGACCGGTCGGCCAGGTGCTCGCGATTGCCGAACGCATCGACACGCTGTGCGGTATCTTCGCCGTTGGCCTCAAGCCCAGCGGCAACAAGGACCCATTCGCGCTGCGCCGTGCCGCGCTCGGCCTCGCCCGCACGCTGATCGAAAGCGGCCTGACGCTGGAACTGTCTCCGCTGCTGGCTGAAGCCCTGGCACAACTGCCCGACGGCGCGCTCGCCGCGGGGCTACCCAGGAGCAAGGACGGCAAGGCACCGGCGCTAGATGCCGGCGCGCGCCGGCGCGAACTGGCCGCCGACATCCTCGACTTCATCGTCGACCGGCTGCGCGGCTACTACACCGACGCGGGCATAGCCGCCGACCGCTTCGAAGCGGTGCGAGCATTAAACCCGGATGATCTTGGCGATTTCGACGCACGCGTGCGTGCCGTCGCAACCTTCGCCAGTCAGCCGGAAGCCGAGGCGCTGGCCGCCGCCAACAAACGTATCGCCAACATCCTGCGCCAGGCCGGCGATGTGGACGGCGGCGCGATCGATGCAGACCTGCTCGGCGCCGGCGCGGAAAGCGATCTCCACAGCGCGCTGTGCGCGGCGAAACGCGTCACCACTCAGGCCGCGCAGCAACGCGACTATGTGACGCTGCTGCAGCGCCTCGGCGAGTTGCGCGGTCCGGTCGATGCGTTCTTCACGGACGTCATGGTCATGGCCGACGACCCGGCGATACGCGCGAACCGGCTGCGGTTGCTGCGCGAACTGCGCCAGCAGTTTCTGCAGGTCGCCGACATCTCCGTGCTGCAGCCGGCCGGCTGAGGTCGTCCTGGCAACGACCGCGGGCAGTCGGCTGCTCCTCTGCCCGCGGCGCGCGATACCGACGATCCGGCGGCGCCAGTCGATGCGCTGCGATGGCGCAACGCTGGGCGAACGTCGGTCGATCCGCTCGCTCGCTTATATCCCCCGACCGCGTTTCGCTGCACTGCACGTTGACGCGGCTTAACGTTTTTACTACGTTCAGCCACAGGGAGTGCCGAAGGTCATGCGGGGCTTATGCCGCTTCATGACCCGGTAAGCCGGACGGCGCGGGGTCGCCGTGAGCGGCGATCGTTGTGGACCTGCAGTACCAGGTCTGGGGTAAAGCAAGACGGTGCATGGGGATAGCGGCGGTTCTCGCGAACCGCCGCTGTTTTTTTGCGCGCTGCGCAGCGATGCCAGCCGCTACACTGGGCGCCGTCCCCGTATGCCTGCCGCCCATGTCGCTGCTCGAAATCCTGGTTCTCGTCGCGGTGCTGGCGCTGGTGCTGCTGTTGATCCTGCAGCTGCTGATCCTGCGCCATGGCCGCAGCGATACGCTGGCGCCGCTGCGCCAGACGCTGAGCGACCTGCGCGACGACAACGAACGCCTCGAGCGCACCCTGCGTGATGAACAACGCGCCGGCCGCGGCGAGCAATCGATGCGCCAGGACCAGCTGCGCGACAGCGTGCAGGGCCAGTTCGCGCAACTGGCGCAGTTGCAGCATCAGCGCATCGAGGATTTCGGCCTGCGCCTGGAGCAGACCGGCCAGCGCAACGAGCAGCGCCTGGACGCACTGCGCCTGACCTTGCAGGACGACGCGCGCAAGGCCCGCGAAGAGGGCGCGCAGGCGCTGGGCCGCTTTGGCGACCTGCTGCGCCAGGGCCTGCAGGAACAGGGCGAACATAGCCAGCAGCGCCTGGCCGACGTGCGCAGCACTCTCGAAACGCGCCTCAAGGAGCTGCAGGCCGACAATGCAAAGCAGCTCGAGGCCATGCGTGTCACGGTCGATGAAAAGCTGCACGCGACGCTCGAGACCCGCCTCGGCGAATCGTTCAAGCTGGTATCGGAGCGTCTCGAGCAGGTGCATCGCGGCCTCGGCGAGATGCAGGGCCTGGCGCAGGGCGTCGGCGATCTCAAGCGCGTGCTCAGCAACGTCAAGACCCGTGGCATGCTCGGCGAAGTTCAGCTTGCCGCGCTGCTCGAACAACTGCTGACCGGCGATCAGTACGCGCGCAACGTGGCCACGGTGCCGGGTTCCACGGAACGTGTCGAATACGCGATACGCCTACCCGGCAGCAGCGCCGACACGCCGGTCTGGCTGCCGATCGACGCAAAGTTCCCACGCGAAGACTACGAGCGCCTGCTCGACGCGCAGGAACGCGCCGACGCCGAGGCGGCCACCGTCGCCGGCAACGCGCTGGAGCGCCGCGTGCGCGAGGCCGCGCGCAGCATTCGCGACAAATATATTTCCGTACCGTCGACGACTGAGTTCGCGATCATGTTCCTGCCCACCGAGGGGCTTTTCGCCGAAGTCATACGCCGCCCCGGGCTGTTCGAGGCGCTGCAGCGCGACCTGCGCGTCGTGGTGACCGGACCGACCACGCTGAGCGCGACGCTCAACAGTCTGCAGATGGGCTTTCGCACGCTCGCGATCGAGAAGCGCTCCAGCGAAGTCTGGCTGCTGCTCGGCGCGGTCAAGACCGAGTTCGGCAAGTTCGGCACCGTGCTGGAACGCACGCGCAACCAGCTCGACAGCGTGCGCAACAGCATCGACGCCGCCGGTGTGCGCTCACGCGCGATCGAGCGCAAGCTGCGCAGCGTGGAATCGCTGAGCGGCGAGCAGAGCCAAGGTCTGCTCGGGGACGACGGCCTTGGCGTCGGGGACGACGAATGACACGGCACATGAGCATTGATGTCACGGCACCTGTGCCACAGCCACGGTGCGCCGCCGTTCATGGTGCCGCCTCCACCCGGACCTAACCCCACGCAGTCCAAGCTGCCGTTCGACGCCTCTCTCACCACACCGGAGTCGCCATGCGTACGTTGCTCGCCACAGGAATCGCCGCCGCAATGACTACCGCCGCCCTCGCCGCCGATACCCCCGACTATTCCCTGACGGTCTACAGCTCGGCCCAGCCCGGCCAGGTCAGCACCGAAAGCCTCGCCAACTTCGGCAATGCGCTGCCCGGCTACGCGCTGGTCCGCGATGGACGCAAGATGACCCTGCAGGCCGGAAGCGGCGTGCTTCGCTTCACCGACGTCGCCACGCGCATCGACCCGACCACGGTCGCGTTCGAATCGCTGACCGACCCCGCCGGCACGCGCGTGGTCGAACAGAACTACCAGTTCGACCTCGTCAACCGCGACAAGCTGCTCGAACGCTACGTCGGCGCCACCATCACCGTCGAGCAGCAGCGCGGCGATGCGCTCGAACGCCTCAGCGGCGTACTGCTCTCGGCCGCCGGCGGCACGCTGATCCTGCAACGTGACAGCGGCGAGGTCGTCAGCATCAACAGTTACAGCAACGTGCTGTTCCCGAGCCTTCCGGGCGGCCTGATCACGCGGCCGACCCTGGTCTGGCTCGTCAACGCCAAGCAGGCAGGCACGCACGACACGCGCGTGAGCTACCAGACCCAGGGCATGACCTGGTGGTCGGACTACAACATCACGCTGCGCGAGGACGACGGCGGCTGCGACATGGACCTGTCGGCCTGGGTCACCATCGTCAACCAGTCGGGCGCGAGCTACCCGCAGGCGCAGCTCAAGCTCGTCGCGGGCGAGGTCAATCGGGCGCCGGCACCGCCGCAACCGGCGATGCGCATGCAGATGAAGACCATGGCCGCCGCAGCCCCGGTCATGGATGAGGGATTCCAGGAATCCTCATTGTTCGAATACCACTTGTACACACTGGGCCGGCGCAGCGACCTGCCGGACAACTCGACCAAGCAGCTCGAACTGTTCCCGACCGCGAGCAAGGCCGGCTGCACCAAGCAACTCGTGTTCACCGCCTCACCGCAGCCCTGGGCCTATTGGTCGACGCCGATCCAGGACCAGGGCTACGGCGCGACCAGCGAAGGTACGGTCGGTGCCTTTCTCGAGTTCGACAACAAGGAAGCGAACAAACTCGGCATGCCGCTGCCGGCCGGCCGCGTGCGCGTGAACCAGGCTTCCGTCGACGGCACGCTGGAATTCATCGGCGAGGACGTCATCAAGCACACCCCCCGCAACGAGACCCTGCGCATCAAGCTGGGTACCGCCTTCGACGTGGTCGGCGAGCGCAAGCAGGTCAGCTTCAGCGTCGACACCACCGCCAAGACCATCGACGAGAGCGTCGAAGTCACCGTGCGCAACCGCAAGAAAACCGCCGCCCGCGTCGTCGCCCGCGAATACCTCTACCGCTGGAGCGGCTGGACCGTCACCGCGAAAAACCGCGACTTCGTCAAACGCGACGCCAACACGATCGACTTCCCCCTCGACATCCCCGCAGACGGCGAAGCCAAGATCACTTATACCGTCCGCTACAAGTGGTAAGTGCTGCAGTCGGCAGCGATACCATCCCCACCCAACCCTCCGGCCCATTGGGCGTTCAGAACGATGAGAACCTGCGGTTCTGAGCCATCGTTCCTCACCCCCTTGAAGGGGAGGGCTTTATGCTCTCGACTTGGCTTAGCCTTGAGGCATTTGCTACAGGCCAGAAGCCATCGCGGTCCCCCTGCTGTCGCTTTTTGATTTTGGAGCCCCCTTAAGTTAAGGGGGCGGCCAACGCGCAGCGTTGGCCAGGGTTGTGGAGATCTGGTGCACGGCCCAAGGGCGACGCAGTCCCAGCCAACAACAGTGTAAGGAGTAAGAGACAGCGCGATTGCTCTCTCTCACTGCTCACTCCTTTGCGCTGAATGCGGTTACTCGCCGACGTCCTTCAGGGCGATCGCGTTGACGCCGGCTTCTGACAGGCCGGCCTTGGCCGTCTCGACGTCGCTGGCGCTGCTGTACGGGCCGACGCGCACGCGGTGCCAGGTCTTGCCGTTCACATTGACCGACTGCACGCGCGCGACGAAGCCCGACAGCGCGAGCCTGGCCTTGAGTTCCTCGGCCGCCTTCGGGTCGGGGTAGGACCCGGCCTGCAGCACATAGCGCGCGCCGGTCGCGGCCACCGCGGGTTCCGGCGGCGGCGTGCCTGCGGCGGCCGGGTTCTGTGCTGCGGCCTGCTGGCGTTGCTGCTCGGCGCGCGCCTTGGCACTGAGCTCGGTGTCCGGAATCACGACTTCCATCTCGGGCAGTACCGAATAGAACTCATAGTTCTTCTTCGCGCCCGCCTTTTTCGCCTCGTCGGCGACCGCGGTTTCGCTGGCCTTGGGCGCGGTAGCCTGCGGATTCGGCTGCGGCGAATTCGGCTTGCGCAAGGTCGGCGCCCAACCCTGCAGCAGCATGAGGGTCGCGAAACCCAGGCCCAGCAACACGCCGAGCGCCAGCCATACCCAGGCCGGCCAGGCCGGGGTCGCCGTGCCGTTGCGGGTTGCCTGTTTGCGCTTACCTGCCATCGTCTATTCCTTGCTCACATGCTTTCCGGCGCGCTGACGCCCAGCAGATCCAGTCCGTTGGCGACCACGCTGCGTGCCGCTTCCGCCAGGGCAAAACGCGCATCGCGCAGATCGGCGTCCTCGACCAGGATGTGGCTGTTGTCGTACCAGGTGTGGAACGCCGCAGCCAGCTCGGTCAGGTACGTCGCGACCAGGTGCGGCTCGAGGTTCTTGGCCGCGATCTCGACGATTTCAGGAAAACGCGCGATCGCCGCCATCATGTCCTGGTCGTAGGCCGTATCCAGCCGCTCCAGCGCGGCCAGGCCATTGTCGCGGTTCCAGGTCCAGCCCTGCTCGGCAAATTTTTCCCGCACGCGGCAGATGCGCGCATGGGTGTACTGCACGTAATAGACCGGGTTCTCGCGGTTGCGCGTGCGCGCGAGGTCGATGTCGAAGGTCAGCTGCGAATCGGACTTGCGCGCGGCGAGGAACCAGCGCGTCGCGTCGCGGCCGACCTCGTCGATGAGATCGCGCAGCGTCGTGTAGCCACCGGCGCGCTTGCCGAGCTTCACTTCCTCGCCGTCGCGCATCACCGTGACCATCTGGTGCAGCACGTATTCCGGCCAGCCCTTGGGGATGCCGATGTCCAGCGCCTGCAGCCCAGCTCGCACGCGCATCACGGTCGAATGGTGATCCGCGCCCTGCTCGTTGATGACACGGCCGAAGCCGCGCTGCCACTTGGTGACGTGGTAGGCGATGTCCGGCAGGAAATAGGTATATCCGCCCTGCGCCTTGCGCATGACGCGGTCCTTGTCGTCGCCGAACTCGGTCGTGCGCAACCACAGCGCGCCATCCTGCTCATAGGTATGGCCCGCGGCGATGAGCTGCTGCACCGTCTCATCGACCTTGCCGTCGGTATACAGCGAGGACTCGAGGTAATAGACGTCGAACTCCACGCCGAAGGCGCGCAGGTCGAGATCCTGTTCGCGGCGCAGCGCGGCCACGGCGAAGCGGCGCAGCGCGTCGAGATCGTCAGGGTCCTTCGCGCCGGTCACGTCCTGGCCGTCCGCGTGAACGGTGTCTCCGGCCATGTAGGCCTGCGCCACATCGGTGATGTAGTCGCCGCGATAGCCGTCGGCGGGCCAGTCCGCGTCGTCAGGGCCGATTCCGCGTGCGCGCGCCTGCGTGGACAGCGCCAGGTTGGCGATCTGCTGGCCGGCGTCGTTGTAGTAGAACTCGCGCGTCACGTCCCAGCCGGTCGCCTGCAGCAGCCGCGCGAGGCAGTCCCCGACCGCCGCGCCACGGCCATGGCCGACATGCAGCGGACCGGTCGGGTTGGCGGAGACGAATTCGATCTGGACCTTCCGGCCTTCACCACTGCCGTTACGGCCGTAAGCCGTGCCCAGCGCGAGGATGTTGCGCACTTCGGCGCGGTAGGCAGCCGGGCTCAGGAAGAAATTGATGAATCCAGGACCGGCAATATCCACTTTTGCGACCTGGGACGAAGCGGGCAGGGCCGCGACGAGCGCCTGCGCCAGATCACGCGGTTTCATACCGGCGGCCTTGGACATGAGCAGCGCGGCATTCGCGGCGAAATCGCCGTGGTCCTTGCTGCGTGTGCGTTCGATGACGAAGGCGGTGGGGATGTCGGCAGGCACGCTGCCATTGCGTTGCAGCGCTGCCAGCGCCTGCAGCAGCTGGTCGCGGAGGAAGTCTTTCACGGGGGAGCCGGAGCGGGAAAAGGAGCCGATTGTAGTCGGCCCGCGTCCGTGGCCCAAGCCGGATGCGGGCTTGCCGCCTGCTGCGTTGCAACAAATCGTTAACCGGCGGCGAGTTGGCTGTGGAATCTCGCGTCTGCGACAAGAGCAGGCAGCAAGCGCTTGAGCAGATTCCGGAACCTGCCGCTGTTGACCGGCTTGTGGATAAGTTTGTGAGCAAGCCCAGCGGCCGCGTCCGTTACCGCACTTTAGTCACGCAAAAACCATCTTCGTAGTTTTTGAAAAATTCAATTGGAACAGCAATTTGCAAAACATCCTCGACCGTGTTCACGGTTTTGCCGGTCTCTACGGTCAAGTCTGTTCAGCGCTGTGCATAACCTTGCGCCGGGGGCTTGACGTCAGCTGCAGGCGGCGTCCCGACTGACTTCCTACTGAAGTCTGCCGGTCATGCAAGCGCAATCCGCGTTGCCTAGGCTGCGTCGCGTGTCACTGCCCCTTCGGACCGCGCCGCGTCACGGGGCCTGAACCCGGCAGTCACTGGCGCAGCCCGCCTCGCGACACCGCCGGCGAGGGCCGCATGGCCGGCGCCCTCGCCTGGAATACCCGATGTCGTCCTCACGCTTGCCTTTACGCCGCACCTTGTTGTCCGTCTTCCTGGCCGCCGGACTCGCTCACCCGGCCTTCGCGGCACCGCCGGCCACTACTTCGGCCGCGCAGGCGCAGGGCCTGCTGCGTGGCCAGGTCGTCAACGCCCAGACCCGGCAGCCGGTCTCCGGAGCGCGAGTCACTGCGCAAGGCATGTCCGACGCCGTGCAAAGCGTGTCGCTGGATCTGCTCAGCGATGCCGACGGCCGCTTCCAGGCCACCTTGCCGGCGGGCGAGTTCGGGTTGACCGTACAGGCCGACGGTTTCGACCTGCTGATCCAGGACGGCCTGGCCGTGCGCAGCGGCGCCACGGTCGAAACCACACTCGCGCTCGGCGCGCCGGCCGCCGGTGCGGTTCAGGCCGGCGCCGATGGAACCGTCTCGCCCGACATAGGCGTCAGCGCCGCTGCCGGCATCGCGCCGGCGCCCGGCGGCACGCAGACGCTCGGTGGCGTCAACGTGCGCGGCAGCTACCAGCGCGGCGGCGAAGCGCTGTATCTCGATGAAAAGCGGGCCTCGCCCGTAGTGGCCGAAACGCTTGGTGCCGAACAGATCGCGCGCACCGGGGACTCGGATGCGGCGACCACGCTCAAGCGCGTCACCGGCCTGACCCTGGTCGATGGCCGCTTTGTCTACGTGCGCGGGCTCGGCGAACGCTATTCCAGTGTCGCGCTCAACGGTGCGCCGATCCCGAGCCCCGATCCGACCCGTCGCGTCGTGCCGCTGGATCTGTTCCCGACCGACCTGCTCGACGGCGTGGTTGTGCAGAAGGGCTATACGCCTGACATGCCCGGCGAGTTCGGCGGCGGCGCGGTGCTGCTGCGCACGCGTGACATTCCGTCCAAGTTCTTCGTCCGCGTCAGCGGCACGCTGGGCTACCAGGACGGCACGACTTTCGGCGACGGCTATTCCTACGAGGGCGGCGGTCACGACTGGACCGGCCACGACGACGGCACGCGCGAACTGCCCGCTTCGCTGGCCGCGGCGACGGCCGGCGGCCAGGTGCTGCGGCCACAGACACCGCTGAATCCGAACGGCGCGACCGCGGCGGAACTGGAACGCTACGGCGAAGACGTGGCCGCGAGCGGCTATGGCGTGAACCGCGAGACGCTGGGACCGGACGTGGGCTTGTCGGCCGCGATCGGCAATCGCTGGAACATCGGCGAGACGTCGAAGTTCGGCTTCACCGCGGCGGTGCGCTATAACCAGGGCTGGGACCGCAACGAGGAAGTGCGGCGCACCTTCCAGGCCTCGTCGGCCGGACTGGAGCCTGCCGACGAGCTGGCGATCGACGACACGCGCCGCAACATCGATTTTTCCGCGTTTCTGAATCTCGGCTACGAGATCAATCCGCAGCACCGCTTCAACGCGACCAGCGTGCTGCTGCGCCAGAGCGAAGACCGGGTCAAGCTCTCCGAAGGTATCCAGGACGAGCAGGAAGCGCGCTTCACCGAACTGCGCTGGACCGAGAACCAGCTGTTCGCCCAGCAGCTCGGCGGCAACCATGTCTTTCCCGCCGCGCACGACCTTTCGCTGGACTGGCAGTACACCTGGGCGCGCGCGACGCGCGACGAACCGGATACGCGCAAATACCGCTACGACCGCGACCGCGACGGCTTACTGTCGTTCTCGCCGCGTTCCGACTCCAACCAGATCACCTGGGCAGAACTCGACGACTATCAGCGCGACCTCAACATCAAGGGCAAGCTGCCGTTCGATTTCTCCGCGGCCACGCTCGACGTCTCCTTCGGCGGCGAACGCCTGGAGCGCGAGCGCGACGCGAGCCTGCGCAGCTTCTCGTTCAGCGCCTCGGGTCCGCTCGCGCGCGATCCGGCCATCCTCGCGCTGCCGGTCGATCAGGTGCTGAGCCCGCAGAACATCGGCGAGGACGGCTTCGTCCTGACCGAGTCCACCTTGCCGACCGACAACTATGTCGCGCGCCAGGACCTGACCGCGTTCTTCCTCGGCATCGATGCGAACATTGCACAAAAGTACCGCATTGCACTCGGCGCCCGGCGCGAGAAGAACGACCAGGCGGTAACGACGTTCTCGCTATCCAATCCGGACGCGCCGCCCGTGGTCGCCGGAGAGAACGCGAACTCCACGCTGCCGGCCGCCGCCTTCACCTGGGCCTACAGCGAGGACGCGCAGCTGCGCGCGAGCTATTCGAAAACCCTGTCGCGACCCGACTTCCGCGAGCTGTCTCCGGCGCCGTACCTCGACCCGCTGCTCGACGTGCAGGTCATCGGCAATCCGGACCTGATCACGGCCGACATCAGCAACTACGACCTGCGCTGGGAATACTATTTCTCGCCGGTGGAAAGCTTCTCGATCGGCGCGTTCCTCAAGGAGTTCGAGAATCCGATCGAGAAGACGCGGCTGCCTGGCTCGGGCGTGCTGTTGAGCCTCGACAACGCGCAGTCGGCACGCAACTACGGCATCGAACTCGACATCAGCAAGGGCCTGGAATTCGTCGCCGACTGGCCGGGCTTCCGTCATGTCCACGGCGACTGGGCCAACTGGAGCGTCGGCTTCAACTACGCGCGCATCAAATCCTCTATCCAGCTCGATCCGCTGGACGCGAGCTTCCAGACCAACCTCAACCGGCCGATGCAGGGCCAGTCCCCCTACGTCGCGAACGTACAAATCGGCCATCAGGCCGGCGACGGCAGCCGCGAAGCGACTCTGCTCTACAACGTCTCCGGCCGGCGCATCGCCGCGGTCGGTGTAGCCGGCCAGCCGGACATCTACGAGGAAGCCTTCCGCCAGCTCGATTTCCAGTACCGCCGCAATCTCGGCGACGACTGGTCGCTGAAGCTGCGCCTGCGCAACCTGCTCGATCCGGCCGTGCGCTATACGCAGGGTCCGGAAACCACGCGCGAGTACCGCAAGGGACGCGCGCTGATGCTGAGCCTGGAGTGGAAGCCGCGCTGAGCCGCCGCAGGACGTCACGATGAAAAAAGCGGCGTTTGCCGCTTTTTTCATTTCCGCCGAGCGGGAAACCGCCGAGGCCGCCTGCCTTCAAAGCGTCATCAGACCGCACAGAGATCGTCACGGCGGCGGGCTACTTTCCCACGGCTACCGCGCCGTTCGGCGCATTCGTTCCGTGCAGACAGAGGGTTGAAACAATGCGATTCACTATTCCTAAGCTGAGCGCGCTTGCGGGCGCCCTGGCCGCCGCGCTACTCGCCGCGCCGGCCGCCAACGCCGCGATCCGTTTTTCCGAGGCAACCGACGGCCTGTATTCCGACGCCACACATGGCGGCCGTGGCTGGGTGGTCGATTTCATTCCGCGCAAGGACGGCGGCGGCATCCTGTATCTCTACGGGGCCGCCTATGACGAGACCGGCAAACAGGCCTGGATCACGAGCAATTTCGAGGTCAAGGAATTCGAGTTCAAGAAGACTGGCGTGCCGATGGCCATGCCGACCGGCGGCCGCTTCGGCGACACCTGGCCGACGCCCGTCGTACCGGTCGCCAATGGCACGCTCGATGTGGAACTGCTGAGCTGCGGCGAACTGAAAATCACGGTGAAACCGAACGCCGCCACGGGCCTGCCGACGTCGACCCAGACCCTGACCGCCAGCGCCGACTACGTCGGTACGCTCGGCGTCGCCGCGGTCAACGAGCAGTGCGTGCAGAAGCGCAAGTTCACCACCTGCCCGGCGGGCACGACGCTCGTCGCCGACCGCACCTGCCAGATCACCGGCACCGTCGCGCAGAACCTGACCCTGACCAACGAGACGACCTGGGTGCTCAAGGGCCTGGTCAAGGTTGGCACCGACAACGGCACCAAGGTCAAGCTCAACATCGAGCCGGGCACGCTGATCACCGGTTCGGGCCAGTCCGCCGACTATCTCTATGTCGAGCCGGGCTCGCAGATCTTCGCCCAGGGCGCGCCGTATGCACCGATCATCTTCACCAGCCCGGCCGACGGTGTCGGCACCACGGCACCCAAGCCCGGCGACTGGGGCGGCATCGTCGTCTCCGGCAATGCGCCGAACAACAAGTGTCTCGCCGCGCCGTTCGACTGCCGCAGCGAATTCGATCCGACCCTGCGCTACGGCGGCGACAAGCCGCGCGAAAGCTCGGGCGTGATCCAGTACGTGCAGTCGCGCTACGCCGGCTATGTCTTCCAGACGGGCCGTGAAGTGAACTCCTTCACGTTCCAGTCGGTCGGCGACGGCACCGTGGTCGATCACGTGCAGGCTTACCGCGGCAAGGACGACGGCATCGAATTCTTTGGCGGCACCGTCAACGTCAAGCACGCGATCATCACCGAAGCCGGCGATGACGGCCTGGACTGGGACGAAGGCTACAACGGCAACATCCAGTACGTGCTGCTGCAGCACGGCACGGGCCTCGGTGAAGACCACGGCATCGAAGCGGCCAATCAGAACGCCAACCAGGACGCGCTGCCGCGCGCGATGCCGACCGTGTCGAACCTGACCTTCATCGGCAACGGCCAGGGTGGCTACGGCATCACCTTCAAGGAAGGCAGCGGCGGACGCATCAAGAATTCGGTGATCACCGGCTTCAAGAAGGGCTGCCTGTTCCTGACCAACGGCCCGACCTTCACCTCGGCGGGCACGCCGGCTGCGCTCACCGGCAACCTGACCATGGATCACAACCTGGTCCAATGCACACTGAACTTCGACCAGGCCGCCGATGCACCGTGGACCGCGCAGGCGTTCTACACCGCGCAGGCCGCCAACGTGACGGGCGACCCGATGCTGCAGGGCTTCCTGCCGAAGGCTGGCTCCCCGCTGCTCGACGGCGGCCTGTCGGCCAGCAGCGTGTGGTTCACGCCCGTCAGCTACATCGGCGCCTTCCGCGACGCCAACGACGACTGGACGCGTGGCTGGGCTTATAACCTGACGCGCTGATCTTCGCAGGAGCAGCAGCGCACACGGACGTGCGGCAGGGATGCGGCCAGACATGGAACCGGCCTGGCGTGCGGGATGCGCACGTCGCGCCGCGGTGCAGGGATGCGCCGATCTTTCAGGACAAAAAGCGCGGACTCCGCGCTTTTTGTTTTTCGGTGTCGCCGCTTCGGCCACCATCCTCGCGACAAACCCGCCGATGTACGTCGCCCCGGCCTTGAACCGAGGCCCAGTGGAATAGTTATTTTGGCGCGAGCCAAAATCACCGGGCCAATGCTGGAAACAGCGAGCGCAACGAACTCGCGAAATACGTCAGATACCGAAACACCTCAGTCCGTATGGCGGACGCAGTGCGCATCGGGGGCAATTCGACGGCGCCGCACGCGATGCGCTCGATACCCCGCACTGCGCCGGCTTTTCTTCTACTGCTCGCGCCGGGCTTGCGCAAAAATCATCACCGCAAACACCGCCTCAATGGCAGAACCGCTCAGGGCTGCGAGCGTTGGGGAAGCACGCATGCTCACCAGCAACCAGGCTGCACCAATGAGTGCAGCGGCGCACGCCCAGTACCAGCGATTGCCAAACAGGGTGGCAAAAATGCAGTACCGCCCTCCGATCATCACAAGCATGGCGGGGAAGAACCAGTCCACGCGATACAGTGATACCGCATAGGTAACGGGCATGCACAGGATCAGCCAGACGGTAGTCTCCATAGCCAACGCGCCCAGCGGATTTCCGGCACCATGCTTGCCGGATCGACCGAGCAATTTGACCAGGAGCAGGCTGACGGGATGAATGCACATGCCGCCGACGAACAAGGCAATTACGGCTTTCTGCGGGGACATCGACCATGCCACACAGCCGGCCAGGAGCCACGCCAGGGCGGAAACAAAAATACCCGGTGCGCCACTCACGTACGCCATGCGCATATCGCGCTGTGCGTCTGCAATGGTGGTCGCAGAAGAAAAGCCCGTCTCAATTGCCATGGAAATACGATCCTGTTGCCTGGCTCCCACTCGGGAACGAGTAGCGAATCCTGTTTCCAAACCCAGCCCTGGTCAATGCACGCCTCCAATGTCTTTGGCATGACAAATATCACCATGCCAATGCATATTCGTTTGGCTGCGACAATGCACCTGACTGAAAGCGTTGCGCCACTTGGGAAGCTCTGAACAAGTCCTGGAACTATCGCTCTTATACTCAGCACCAGATCTCCACAACCCCGCCAAACGCCTGCTGCGCAGGCATTTGGCCGCCC
>NZ_JAVTWC010000025.1:0-18009 GCF_032229445.1 Tahibacter sp. | reverse complement strand
CGGCGCAAACTCAGTTCCATGCCGCTGATTCGCACGCGACCGAGATTGACCGTTTCCTTGCAGGCTCCGGCCTGGGCCGCGGGACAGGCATTGCTGCCGGATGGTCCCGACACGTCGCGGCCGGTGATGTAGTCGGTGATGCGGTTCTCGAACAGCGCCAGCCGGTACTGCAGGCCTTCCTGTTCGCCTTTTGCGCCGAGCTCGAACTGGGTGGACACCTCTGGCCGGATCTGCGGATTGCCGAGATAGTAGTAGCCGTCGCTGCGCGGCGAGGCCTCGAAGCGTTCACGCATCTCCCCGGCCCGGAAGCCGCGCGCCAGGCTGGCATACGGGTGCAGGCCCCGATGCAGGGGCCAGACCAGTCCCAGGTTGCCGGAAAATGCGCCGTCAGTGCGTGCCAGCGGCTGGCCCCGCCCGCCACCCGCGACCGTCGCAGCGCGCCCCTCGACCCGATCCCAGCGCAGCCCGCCGAGCAGTTGCAACGGCCCGAAGTCCATGTCGTCCTGCACGAACACGCCCGTCGACTCGATACGGCCGTCGACGAAGGGAGGGCTCGGCTGCAGCGCGAACGTGGGCGGCGCCGCGATCAGGCGCTCGGGACTGGCCTGCATGCGCCAGTACTGAATTCCCAGCAGACGGCGGTGTCCGGCATCGATCCAGCGATCGAGGCGCAAGTCGGCACCGTCGGAACGGAAACCGACCTGCGTTTGGCTCAGATCGCGCGCCGCCGTCGCCGCCAGCGGTCCGTTGATGCGGCCGAAAATCGCCCGTTGCATTTGCTGCCGGTAAAAGCGGAGATCCCAGTTCCAGCCTGCTGGTCCGGCCCCGGCGTGGGCCAGGCCGAGTTCGACAAGACGCCTCTCCTGCTCGGGCGAATAAACCGTGGTGCTGCCAACCTGCGCGAGCGGGTGCGGCCTCGTTGATCCCGGATACGCGACGTCGAGATCGCGCTGCCCCTGCAGCGAAAGTCGCGCTTCGAGCGCATCGCCGAGGCGCTGGCGGAACTGGCCGATCAGCGCGCGACTACGATAGCCCGTGTCAGCCACGCGTCCCGAGGGGGCGAGATAGTCGTCCTGGTCGAGGCTGGCGCCGCCGAGGACGAGCGCGGAATCCGCGTCATGCCAGCGTGCCAGCGCAGACATGCCGATGCCGCGGCTCGCGCCGTCGAGCTGGCTCCCCAGCTCATAGCGCGGCGTTTCGTCGAAACGCGCCTGCGGCGTCAGCACGTTGACAACACCGCCTAGCGCTCCGCTGCCGTACAACACCGACGCCGGACCTTTCACGACTTCGACGCGTTCGGCCAGCCCCAGGCTCAGGAACGAAGCGATTGCGCCGGCCGGCTGAGCCGAATTCAGGCGCATGCCGTCGGCGAGGACCACGACGCTCTCTTTCTTCAGTCCTCGCAGTACCGGGTTCTGACCCTGCGCCCCGTCGGCAGCGACGGCCAGACCGGCGCGGCCGCGCAGCAGATCGCCCAGGGTGCGATAGCCGTTTCCAGCGATTTCGTCGCGCCCGCTGACGATCACGGCCGCCGGCGTGGCAAGGTCGGCGGCGGCATATCCCTTGGCGCTGATCACGACAGTGTCCAGGCAGGACAGCTCGTCCATCAGGCAGGGCTCTATCGCAGGCGCCGTTTCCGCACAGACGGAATACGGACCAAGGCCGAGGGCAATGGAGACAGCGAGCGCCAGCACGCGGGGCGGACGGCGGAGACGGACGGCGAGTGAACGCATCGTGGGAAGTTCGGTAGTTGTGACGCCCTCATTGTTAGTTAATGCGAATCATTTTCATCTGACCCAGGTCAAGCAAGCCGCAGATGGCCGTCCTTTGCCGGCTTCCGGCGTCACGCCGATGCGCCGCGAAATCTCTGTGGCTTGCGGCTGACCTGGATCAGGGCGCGATGGGGGTACTCAGAACGAGCATCTGACCTCCCCCGTCGCCGGATCCCCCCATGCTGCTCGTATGCCCTGCCGGCAACCTGCCCGGCTTAATTGCTGCCGTGGATGCCGGCGCAGACGCGGTCTATCTCGGTTTCCGTGACCAGACCAATGCGCGTGCATTCGCCGGGCTGAACTTCGGCGACGCGGATCTGAGGGCTGGTGTCGCCTATGCACAAGCCCGCGGTCGCAAGGTCTATGTCGCGCTCAATACTTACCCCGGCCCGTCGCGCATCGCGCAGTGGCAGGGCGCCGTCGACCGTGCCGCCGAATTCGGCGCGGACGCAATCATCGCCGCCGATGCGGGGCTGCTCGCCTACGCCGCGCGCACGCATCCGCGACTGGACCGTCACTTATCGGTGCAGGGCTCAGCCACGACGCAGGCAGCACTGAGCTGGTACCACGAACACTTCGGAATCAGCCGGGCGGTGCTACCGCGCGTACTGTCAGTGCAGCAGGTCGAGCGCATCTGCGAACAGTCTCCGGTGCCGCTGGAGGTTTTCGCGTTCGGCAGTCTATGCATCATGGTCGAAGGGCGCTGCCAGCTATCCAGTTATGTCACCGGACAATCGCCGAATCGCCACGGCGTCTGCTCACCGGCCAGTTTCGTGCGCTGGGAGGACCACGCCGACGGTAGCCGCACGGTGCGCCTCAACTCGGTGCTGCTGGACGTCTACGCCTCGGGCGAGGCGGCCGGCTACCCCACCGTCTGCAAAGGCCGCTTCGTGGTCGGCGGCGAGACCTTCCACGCACTGGAGGAGCCGACCAGCTTGAACACGCTGTCGCTGCTTCCGCGGCTGCGCTCGGCCGGCGTTGCCGCCCTCAAGATCGAAGGCCGTCAGCGCAGTAGTGCCTACATCCGGACCGTGACGCGAGTCTGGCGCGAGGCTATCGATCGCCTGCGCCAGGACGCCGACCGCTGGCGCGAGCTGCCCGAGTGGAATGCGGCGCTGTCGGCCCACGCCGAAGGCCATCAGACCACGCTGGGTCCTTACCATCGCTCGTGGCACTGACGAGATGCGACTGACCCTCGGGCCCCTGCAGTACTTCTGGCCGCGCCGGCAGGTGCTGGACTTTTATGCCGAAAGCCTCGACTGGCCGTTGGACGTGGTCTATCTCGGCGAGACCGTCTGCAGCAAGCGCCGCGAACTGAATCTGCGCGACTGGGTCGGACTGGCCGAGCAGCAGACGAAGGCGGGACGCGAGGTTGTGCTCTCCTCGCTGGCCCTGATAGAGGCCGAATCCGAGCTCGGCGCCCTGCGCCGGCTCGCCGGACTGGGCAACGTTCGCATCGAGGCCAACGACATCTCGGCCGTGCAGGTCTGCCGCCGGCACGGCGTGCCCTTCGTGGGCGGTCCGAGCCTCAATGTCTACAACCTCGAGACCCTACGCCTGCTGCAGGACGACGGGCTTTACCGGCTGGTGCTGAACGTCGAGATGGGATGCGAACTGGTGGCAGAGCTGCGCCAGGCCGCGGCCGCGGCCGGCTGCGATCTGCCAGAGCTCGAGCTGATCGCCTGGGGCCGTCTGCCGCTGTCTTACTCGGCACGTTGCTTCACGGCGCGCGCGCTGGATCTCGCCAAGGATCAATGCGGATTCCGCTGCATCGAATACCCGGACGGGCTGCCGCTATCCACCCGCGAGGGCCGGCACTTCCTGACCATCAACGGCGTGCAGATGCAGGGTGCCGAGAACTGCGACCTGCTGCCGGAATGGACGGAGCTTGCCGCCGCCGGCATCGGGCTGCTGCGGCTGTACCCGCAGCAGCACGGCACTGCACAGGCAGTACGCCGCTTCGACGCTGTGCGCGGAGGGGCGGCAGTGCCACCGCGCGAGCCGGGCTGCACGGCCGGCTACTGGAGCGGCCTGCCGGGCATGCAGCCGCCACCATGAGCACGGCTGCCGCATCGGAGCACGCGTTCGTCATTGCCCTGAGTCCGCAGCCGGCAAACGGGCCGGTCCCTTCCTCTTCCATCGGAACCAAGTCATGAGTCAAGACAAACTGGAACGCGTGCATTACGCCCTGGAATTACTCGACACGGCACATGCCGCGCTGCTACGCCTGTGCCACCTGGATGCGCCGAAGTCGATCCTGCATACGTTGCGCACGGTCGACAGGGAGCGCGAACACCTGCTCGGCGCGCTCGGCCTCGGCGAACCCGATCTCGCGCGGGCCTGGATGAGCTGCGAGCCCCGAGCCGCGGAGACGGAAAGACCGGACCTCGGCCTTGGCGATAAGTCGTCTGCTCGCCGACCCTGCCTCGCGCCGGGCCGCCGGGTGTGACGCCGGTGCTATCCGTCGATCTCGCGGCTCGAGCGCGATGACGCACGTGCCCAGTCGGCAAACCGCGCCGCGCGGTTAAGAACAATGCGCAAAGGCAGCGACACCTGCGCCCAGTCGAGCTGGTCGAGGAGATTGCGTGCGTTGAGGCCGAGTTCGGTGTCGCCGGTAAGCCCTAGCCGGCGCTGGAAAAACAGCGTGTCCGCGTCTTCGAGTCGGCTGGCCAGCAGCAGCAGATCCGTAAGCGTGCCCTGCACACGCGCCTCAATTGCCGCATCTCCCTCGTCCGACGAGGCGATCCGGACATGACCGGCATTCACGCGCACGGCGAAGCGCAGTCCGAGATCGAGTACGTCGATGCCCAGCACCCGCCCTTCCAGCGCGAGCAGTTCACCACGTTCCAGCGCGTCAGCCAGTACGGTAGCAGCGGCACGCTCGAAAACTTGCGCCAGCATCCGACGGGGAACGAGTCGCATCGGGAGCGCCCAGCGCCGGGGCGGGGGCAGAAATCGCAACAGAGATGAAAAGGACATTCGGTAGGTATCCGACAACGGCAGGTGACAAGACTGCCTTTCATCACCCTCCCCTGCTCTGATCCACATCAATACGGCGGCGGGAAACGTGGGGGTGAGGCAACTTAAGGTCAAAAATCGATCTTAAATATCTGTCCAGCCGCGGATCTCCTAGAGAAAATGCGTTGACCAAAATGGAATCAGGCATTCGTGTAGCGCCGACTACACGTAAAGAATCGCAGTACCGTCGCCTCCGGATTCCGCTGCCTACACGGACCAGCATCGACGCCGATAGTCCGGACCCTCAGGGAGGGTCTGGTAGTAATCGAACAGGGAGACACAGTTGCGTCTCAAGAAGGAACGAATTGTGCCTGTAGTCGAACGTGACTGGCCTCGCGCCGTCCCTCCGTCTTGGTTGGGCGACAGCGAGCCCGTGGCTCGAATCACCGAGAGGAAATCGGCGCTTTGTCACGTGGAATGCATATCCCTCAAGCAGGTGTGTCACGGGCTCCATGGCTGCCGTTTCACGGAAGGTGAAATCGGGGTCGTGACCGGATTGAGTGCAAATTAGGACATAGCGCGCTCACTCGCTTTTCGGCGCCGGCGGTGAGATCCCATTCGGCGAGACAGCGCCCAGCCGCGATAGCATCTCTTCGGTTGCCTGATCGCGCACCGCGGCGAGCGCCGCCGCCGTCTCTGCGGTCTGCCGTAACTGGCGTTCTCGCACGATGCCGGCGCGTGCCGCCGCCAGATCGGCGCGCAGCGCTTCACCGCAGAGCTGTTCCTACGCGTAACGTCCCTGCAGGCTGTTGTGCTGACAGGCGATCGGGCGAAGGGTTTGCAGCTCCCCTTCCAGACGCCGCTGCCACGAACGCAGCTCGCGCAGATCCTTGTCCTGCTGGCCGGTGTGCTCGGTGAGCCGAGCATTTAACGATGAGTGAGTTTGTAGACGAATTCGAGTCGCGCTTGACGGACCGTTAACGGGGAATTCGTTCCTCCGTCCTCGCTCTGGAAGGAGTTCAGGTTCGCGACGCCGGCGTCGTTCCGAACGGCGCTGTCGCAGAATCGGTCAAGGTGGAAGTCTTCGACATTTCGGGGCGCCGTGGTTCGTTCGCCCGCGCGCGCGATGTCGCTCGGTGGCAAGCGACGGCGGTGTACGCCTCTCGCCGGCGTCACGCGACTCAGAAAAAACTGAGCGCGGTCAATGCGGGGGCTCGGTCGGTAGACCGAGCATCGTCTCGTCACCGGCCCCTGGGAACCTTCGGGACGAACCGGAGTCTCGTGGGGGTGCGATCGTCGAAAACAGAGCCTAAGCTGTTGCCGTCATCGTCGGTCTCATTGCCGCTCCCTTTGGACATCCGTCGTCTACCAATGCCGTTTCGCTACCGCCGCCATCGTCGCTTGATAGCGCTTTTCGCGCTGATCGGACTGCTGTTCCAGCAGTTTGCGATGGCTGCGTACCGGTGTCCGCAGGAAATCGCCGTCGCGGCCGCACAGGCGACCGTCGAAACGACGCCGTACCAGATGCCCGACACGACAGATCAGGCGCGCTGCCACGAGCACTGCTATCCGACCACGCCATCGTCGGACCATGTGCCGGCGCCGACCGTCTCGCCGGCGCTACTGCCAGCGACCACGTGGTCGCGTGAATACGTGCGCCCGGTGCTACCGGACGACACCACGCAGGCGTACGCCCGTCGAGCGCGTGGGCAACCGCCGCCGGTGAGCATCCAGCACTGCACCTTCCAGATTTGAGCAAGCCTCGCGGTTGATCGTGGCGCCGTGCTGTGCGCGGCCGTTTCGTCATTCCCGTGGAGTTCTCATGCTGTCCCTATATCGTTTTCTCCCGCGCGGCTTCTGCCAGGCGCACGCGTCACTTCGTTTTCTTCTGGCCGTACTGACCGCCCTCGTTGCTGGCACGGCCGTGTCGGCGAACCTCATGTCCTTGTCGTTGATGGATGCTGTCGAGTCGGCCGAACGCCACGCGCCAGAATTGCGTGCGCGAGCGGCGGGCGTGACTGCCGCTGAAGCTGCGGTGGGTCCCGCCGGCCAGTTACCAGACCCCGAGCTCATCGTGGGTCTGCAGAACCTGCCGGTGACCGGCGACGACGCCTTCAGCACCACGCGCGACTTTATGACCATGCGCACGGTCGGCATCGCGCAGCAGCTCCCGCGGCGGGAGAAACGCCGCTTGCGCAGCGAACGCGCCGCGACCGATGTGGACCGTGAACGGGCCCTGTTGACGAACGAGCAGCTCGTAGTGCGCGAAGCCGTGGCGCGATCCTGGATTGCTGCGGCATCCGCCGAGCACCGCCTGACACTGCTGACCGCGCTGCAGCCGCGGGCCAACGCGCAGCTGGCCGCGGCCACCGCCGCGCTGACCGCCGGACGCGCGACGGCCGCGGAAGGCATCGCCGCACGTTCGGCGATCGCGACGTTGCAGGATCGCCTCGATGCCGCGCGGGCCGACCGCGACACGGCACGCACGGAACTGGCGCGCTGGTTGCCGGACCTGGGCGATCGTCCGCTCGGCGAACCGCCGGACTGGCGCGATCTAGGCGGCGATCCCGAATCACTGGTGAGGAACATCGCGCACCACCGCGAGTTGCTGGCTTATGACGCCGCCGAACGTGCCGCTACCGCCGACGTGGCGCTTGCCCGGGCCGAGAAGCGGCCCGACTGGTCACTCGAGTTCGCGTACGCGCAGCGCGGACCGCAATTCTCCAACATGGTGTCGGTGCAGTTTCGGGTGCCGCTGGCGCTGTTCGCTGCGCATCGGCAAGACCCGCTCATCGCGTCGAAGCAAGCGCTGGTTACGCGCATTGACGCGGAGCGCCAGGCGGCCCAGCGCATGCACGGTGCCGAGTTGCGCAAGACGCTTACGACCTGGCGCAGCGCGGCCGATCGCCTGGCGCGCTATGAGCGTGAGCTGCTTCCGCTGAGCGAAGACCGCGCAGACGCGGTAATCGCGGCCTACCGCGGCGGTCGCGGCGACCTCACCGCATCACTGCGCGCACTGGACGAAGCCATCGAGCAACGGCTGGCTTACACCGACCTGCAGAACACTCTGGGTCAAGCCTGGGCGACGCTGTATTTCGCGTTTCCGACGGAGCGAACGCCATGAACCGTCTAACTCTGCTTCTCGCACTGCTCGTGGGTATCGTCATCGGCGTCAGCTCGACCTGGTGGCTCATTGGCCGTGGACACCGCGACATGCCGGCTGCGTCGCCGGCACCGACCGAGAAAAAAATCCTGTACTGGTACGACCCGATGGTGCCGGCCCAGCACTTCGACCAGCCCGGCAAATCGCCGTTCATGGACATGGAGCTGGTCCCGAAGTACGCCAGCGACGGACCTGCCGACGCGGATACTGTGCGCATCGAACCGCGCCTCGTGCAGAACCTCGGCGTGCGCACCGCACTCGCGACGCGTGGCACGCAGGTGGCCTCGGTCCGTGCGACGGGGACGGTGACGTTCGACGAACGCGGCGTGGTGGTCGTGCAGGCGCGCGTCGCTGGCATCGTGGAGCACCTTGCCGTGCGCACACCGTTGACGACGGTCACCGCAGGCCAACCCTTGCTCACGCTGATTGCACCGGAGTGGACGGCCGCGCAGGCCGAGTACCTGTCGCTGCGCACAGCCCGCAGCGAGGGGCTGGATGCCGTGCGCGCGGCCGCGCGTCAACGGTTGCTGTTGCTCGGAATGAGCGAAGGCCAGATCCGTGCCGTCGAGCGCCTTGGGCGCGCCGAGGACCGGTTCACGATCGTCGCGCCGCGTGCCGGCGTCGTCAGCGAGCTGCTGGTGCGCGACGGCGCAAGCGTCACGGCCGGCTCACAGTTGCTGCGCATCAATGATCTCGACACCGTGTGGGTCAATGTCGCAATTCCCGAAGCGCAGACCGGCCGCGTCGCACCGGGCAATGCCGTGACGCTGGAACTCCCGGGCTTCCCTGGCGAATCGCTCGCTGGCACCGTCGACACCTTGCTGCCCGGACTTGATGTCACGACGCGTACGCAGAGCGCCCGCATCGTCGTGCCGAACCCGACACGCCGCCTGGTACCCGGCATGTTTGCGCGCGTCGCCGTCACCGGCCGTGCCGCCGATGCAGAGATTGTGCAAATACCGACTGAGGCCGTAATTGCGACCGGCGCACGCCAGGTTGTCATCGTCGATGCCGGTGATGGCCGCTTCCGTGCGCAGGAAGTGCGCGTCGGTCACGAAAGCGATGGCCGTACCGCGGTGCTCGACGGCGTAGCCGAAGGCGACCGCATCGTGCTGTCCGGCCAATTTCTGATCGATTCCGAAGCAAGCCTCGCCGGTACGCTGGCGCGTCTCGATGCGTCGGACACGTCGCCGGCGCCAAGCACGCCGTCGCGGTACTCCGCCGATGGTACCGTCAAACGCATCGACGGCAGCACCTGGTCCATCGCGACCGACGCCATCCCCGCGTTGGAAATGGGCGAGATGACCATGACTTTCGTGCGTCCCGAAACCGTGCCCGTCGATGGTCTTCGGGTCGGTCAGCGCGTGCGCTTCACCTTTGTGCGCAACGCTGACGACGCGTTCGAAATCGCAACGATCGCCGCGTTGCCGGCAGGAGCCACGCCATGATCGCGCGCATCATCCGCGGATCGATCGCGAATCGATTCCTCGTGTTGCTCGCGGCATTGTTCCTGGCTACCTGGGGCGTGTACGCCGTGCGGCAAACGCCGGTCGATGCGTTGCCGGACCTGTCGGACGTGCAGGTGATCATCCGCACGACCTGGCCCGGGCAGTCGCCACAACTGGTCGAGGACCAGATCACCTATCCATTGACGACGACGATGCTGTCGGTGCCGGGGGCCAAGACGGTGCGCGGCTTCTCATTCTTCGGCGACTCGTACGTCTACGTGCTGTTCGAAGACGGCACAGACCTGTACTGGGCGCGGTCGCGCGTGCTGGAGTACCTCAACCAGGTGCAGTCGCGGTTGCCGCGCGACGCGAGCGCCGCGCTCGGCCCTGACGCCACGGGTGTCGGCTGGATCTACGAATACGCGCTGGTCGATCGCAGCGGTCAGCATGACTTGTCCGAGTTGCGCGCCCTGCAGGACTGGTTCCTTCGCTACGAGCTGAAAAGCGTGCCAGACGTCGCCGAGGTAGCGACCGTCGGCGGTATGGTGCGGCAGTACCAGATCGTGCTAGACCCGGACCGTTTGCGCGCCTACGACATCACGCAGGCCGCGGTGACCGAGGCTGTGCAGCGCGCCAACGGCGAAGCCGGTGGCTCGGCGTTGGAACTGGCCGAAGCCGAGTACATGGTGCGTGCGAGCGGTTATCTGAAAACGCTTGACGACTTCCGGATGATTCCGCTTAGCGTCGGCGCAGGCGGCGTACCGGTGCGACTGACCGATGTCGCGCGCGTGCAACTAGGCCCCGAGATGCGCCGCGGTATCGCCGAACTCAACGGCGATGGCGAAGTCGTCGGCGGCGTGATCGTGATGCGTTCGGGCAAGAATGCGCAGGCGACCATAGCCGCGGTCAAAGCAAAACTCGCGAGCTTGCGGGCGAGCCTGCCGGCCGGCGTGGAGATCGTCGAAACCTATGATCGTTCGCAACTGATCGGGCGCGCGATCGACAACCTGAGCGGCAAGCTGATCGAGGAATTCCTCGTCGTCGCGCTGGTGTGCGCCGTGTTCCTGTTCCACCTGCGCTCGGCGTTGGTCGCGATCGTCGCGCTACCGCTCGGCGTACTCGCCGCGTTCATCATGATGCACTGGCAAGGGCTCAACGCGAACATCCTGTCGCTCGGTGGTATTGCGATCGCGATCGGCGCGATGGTCGATGCCGCCATCGTGATGATAGAGAACGCGCACAAGCACCTGGAAGCCTGGCAGCACGCGCATCCGGACGACACGCTGTCCGCCGATGCGCGCTGGCGACTGATCGGCGACGCAGCAGCCGAGGTGGGGCCGGCGCTGTTCTTCAGTCTCGTCATCATCACTCTCTCGTTCGTGCCGGTGTTTACGCTCGAAGCGCAGGAGGGGCGTCTGTTCGCGCCGCTCGCGTTTACGAAGACCTACGCGATGGCTGCGGCCGCGGGCTTGTCGATCACGTTGATTCCCGTGTTGATGGGTTACTGGATCCGCGGACGCATCCCGGAGGAGCGGGCCAATCCGTTGCCGCGCGCCTTGATCGCGCTCTACCGGCCGATCCTAGAGGTCGCGCTGCGAGTTCCCAAAGTGACTTTGTTAACCGCAGCGCTCCTGCTCGCGGCGACGGCATGGCCGATCAGCCGCCTCGGCGGCGAATTCCTGCCGCCGCTCGACGAAGGTGACGTGCTCTACATGCCGAGCGCGTTGCCTGGGCTGTCCGCCGGCAAGGCAGCGCAAGTATTGCAGCAGACCGACAAGATGATCCGCTCGGTGCCAGAAGTCGCCAGCGTGTTCGGCAAGATCGGCCGCGCTGAAACGGCGACCGATCCGGCGCCGATGGAGATGGTCGAGACGACGGTGCGCTTCAAGCCGCGCGATCAATGGCGCGCCGGCATGACGCCGGAAAAACTGATCAATGAACTCGACGCTGCGGTACGGCTGCCAGGTCTGACAAACCTGTGGGTGCCGCCGATCCGCAATCGTCTGGACATGCTCGCGACCGGCATCAAGAGTCCGATCGGCATCAAAGTCAACGGCAGCGATCTGGCGGTCATCGACCAAGTGGCCACCGAGATCGAACAGGCGATCAAGACGGTGCCGGGGGTGACCTCGGCGCTCGCCGAGCGCCTGACCGGTGGTCGTTACGTCGACGTCGATATCGACCGCGCCGAGGCCTCGCGCTACGGCCTCAACATCGCCGACGTGCAGAGCGTCGTGAGCGCGGCAATCGGTGGCGAAACCATCGGTGAAACGGTCGAAGGGCGGCGACGCTTTCCGATCAGCGTGCGCTATCCGCGCGAATTACGCGACAGCGTGCAGAAGCTGCGCGACTTGCCGTTCCTGACGGCGGGCGGCGCGCAGATCACGCTCGGAAGCGTCTCGCGAATCGCGATCAGCGACGGCCCACCGATGATTCGCAGCGAGAACGCGCGTTTGTCCGGGTGGATCTACGTGGATGCACGCGGCCGTGATCTCGCATCGGTCGTGCACGACCTGCGCGAGCGCGTGGCTCGGGACGTCGTACTGCCAGCCGGCACGTCGATCACCTGGTCAGGTCAATTCGAGTATTTCGAGCATGCCATGGCCAAGCTGCGCGTCGTGATCCCGGCGACGTTGCTGATCATTTTCGTGCTGCTGTATATGACCTTTGGGCGCGTTGACGAGGCGGTAATGATCCTGGCCAGCGTGCCGTTCGCGCTGATCGGCGGGTTCTGGCTGATGTATACCTTGGGGCATGCGTTCTCGATCGCGACTGCGGTCGGCTTCATCGCGCTCGCGGGCGTGTCGGCCGAGTTCGGCGTGATCATGCTGCTGTATCTGAAACACGCCTGGGAGCGACGCCTCGCCGCTGGCGAACCGGCCACGTCGGACACGTTGCTCGCCGCGATCCGCGAAGGCGCGGTGCAGCGCGTGCGCCCGAAAGCGATGACCGTGGCCGTCATCCTGGCCGGCCTGCTGCCGATCCTCATCGGCACCGGCACCGGCTCGGAAATCATGCAGCGCATCGCCGCCCCCATGGTGGGCGGAATGATCACTGCGCCGCTGCTGTCGATGCTCGTGATTCCCGTCGTCTTTCGGCTGCTGCGCGAGCGCTCGCTGCGTGCTTCTGTCGGTCTCGATCGATCTGCTTCTTCCCATGTGCCGGCGACGCCGGCGTGACGTAGCTCGCGCGCCGAGCGCGCGAGTGCTTTGTTCCCAAGAAAGGAGGATTTCTCATGGAACGTTCAACGCTCTCATTCGTCGTTGGTCTGCTGTTCTGGACGCTGGTTGCGACCTCGTCTGTCCATGCAACATCCTTGGCTCGCTCTCGTGACGGTTCGATCATGGCAATCGACGGCGACAGGCTGATGAAGTGCTTTAGACATGCGCCGGTGCCTGCTGTCGGCGACAAGCTGTCGCTCGTGCGCGAATGGATTCCGTTCTCGAAATGCACGCCGGGGGGCGCAATCTCGTCATGGGGCATGCGCGCGTAGTCGCCATCAGCGCACCGCCGTGCGTACAGGCCGAGAAACTTGACGGCAAGCCACGCCGGTACGACCGCGCGCGCGGCCGGCCGAGGTGGCGCCCGTTTCGCCGACGTCTCAGGCAGCCTGAGCCTGGGCTTGACCCTGTAGCAGCTACAGGGGGTTCAGCCGAGATACGTGTAAAGATGCCCCACAGAATCCGGAAAAACTCGGTGATTCATAAGCTTGCGGGATAAAATTTCCTGAACAGCGAGTGCCGTCCGTTCTTTGTCGTGCGATGAACGCCGCGCGCCTCGCCGCGGTACGGTGCGAAGAACCACCCGACCAGTTGCCTCTCCCCGGCGTATGCCGAGCTCGTCTACTGGCGACTGGAACGCGGACACCGCCGACCCGTACACTGTCCCGGGGCCCGAACAACACGAGGGAAAATCTTGCACGGCCTCCGCAAGCGGTCGATCCGCATCCTTCTCGACAGCAACATCTGGCGCTACTTCATAGACGCCGGCGCGATTCCTGCGCTAGGCAACGCGGCACGCATGTCGCGACACACCGTTCTGATCTCGCCAGCGACGCTGTACGAAGCGGCGCATACCTCGGAAACGTCCGTGCGTAACGCGCTACTTGCGGCCATGACGAAGCCGTGGTGGAAACGCCTCATGCCGGAGGCGTACTCTGAAGCGGAGGAGTTCAAGATCGAAGCACGGCGGCTGCGCAGCGAATGGCTTCGACCGCATCCGGATCTTGCCTTGACTCGTCTAGAGCCTGCACGACGTGGTGTTCGGCCAGTGTTACCGTTAGATCAGGCCCTCGTGTCAGGGAATACGTGCCGTCGGCATGGACATGGTCGCGATCCATCATGCTGACCATTTCGGGCGTGGCAAAGTCAAAATACAACAGGCTCAGAATCGCACGATCGCGCAGACCCGACATGGACGCATCGATGCGTTGCATCACGCGCCACAGTTCCGCGAAGACCGGATGGTCGGCGCGCATGGGAATGCCGTACTGGGTAATCAACGGCCTGTCGTCCAGCGGTGCGAGCAGGCCCGCCACGCGTATCAACGTGTGCGGTCGAAGACCCGTGCACTGCTCCAGGGATTTGATAGCGACACCCAGCTGCAGCAGAAACCGGATGGCGGCTTCCTGGACCTCGCGCATCGACACCGAGCGGCCGAGCACCGCCTCGGCACAACGGCCCAGGTCCCGGTTGATCCGATGGCTCGACAACGCCGTCGCGCCCCCATCGCCGCTGAAGGGGAAAGCGTCTGCTCCTGATGAACACGCCCAGACGCTGCAGGGAATGAACCTCGTCCTCCTCAAGGGGCGTTGCGTAGGTGCCCCGGCGATGATGCAATGTAAGCACCGCGTCCGCGATCTCCCGCTGCCGCACCTGCAGCAGCGTGCGTAACGACGCCCCCGTTCGGTCGGTCACGGCGAGCAGCACGCGCAACCAGTGGAAATCGGCGTCGACCTCGAGGTAGTCGATCAATCGATGGGTTTCGAACACCGTCAATCGAGGCCTCGGCCCTCCACCTTTGCGCGTGGGTACGCAGCTCCAGATCCAGCGCGCCCATGCCGCGGCGGACAACGCCGTCAAAGTGACATTCCCACGATCGAGGCGACTGATCACTCAGACATTCCGTCCGACTTGTCGGGCTTCTTCGGCTTTTTCGGACGCAAGCTCGGTTGGCGGGGTTTCGTCTGCGTAAGCGCGCCCTCTCCGGCCGTAACTATCTCAAGCAATTTCGGAAATTGTTTGAGATCGATCAATCGAGCGGCGTAGTCAAAGCGCACTGAAAGTGCACATAGCAAAACCGTCACGCCGACAGCGTTGAAAGCAGACAGAATCCCTACCGCGATTCCCTGGTCCCACACAAGTGCAGAATTTAGCGACAGAAGAATGGCAGAAGCCAACGCGCCCTTCCAGAAACCACGTTGGAGATCGCCAAAATGAATTTTCGTCCAGCCATCCGCGCGAGTATCTTCGTAGCCCGAATGATCCCCGTTCAGTTGAACCATGTTGCCCGCCCATTTTCGTGCCGCAAGACATCGCAACGGTTCCACACGCGTGAGCGCGAATCGGATGTCGTCCGGGTGCAACGTGCCGTAGATGGATGAACACGCGAGCGTAAGTGCTGCATTGCTTGCTCGGGAGATGTCCTTCTTAGTGACGAGCTGCCATAGCCGCACTGTGCGTGCCTGCGCAATCCGCAACCCGACATGTCGTACCTGGACCCATGCGATGACACAGCTCAACGCAACACTGATTCCGACTACCCAATTGTGATCGGAAAAGACTCTCATACTGCTCGATCTCCATCTGAACCTGGGATTGTTGTCTTCGAAGTCGAACGCCTGATCGCTAGTTCGGCATGGCCATGTCTCGCGCAACACATGGCGCCGTTCCTCGTGGAAACTGGGCACCGTCACGGCGACCTCATCGTGACGTTCACAGGACAGCAAAGCCCTGTCTCAATACGCGAGATCGGCCAATGTACCGGGCGCACACCACCAGTCCGACCATTTGCGGAGTACAGCACGACCACCAACGCAGCACGTTGGGCGGCTTGGGTGGACGCGGAATTAAATTCGTCGATCAGATCCCGCTGGCCCAGCTTAGCGGTGAGCCTACCGCTACCGAGGAGCACGTCGGCCGAGGTCGAAGCCTTCCCCGTCTTCACACCCAAGCGCCGATCGCTGGCGACTCGGATGCCGGTGTTCCATCGGAAATCTTTGCGCGGGGCAGACCCCGTTCGAACACGCACCGAGAAGTGCCCACTGCGCTCGTATTTACCGTCAGACGAACACAAACAAGTCGGCCCCAGGCCCATCCCGCGTAGCGCAGGTGTGGATAGCGGACACAGGCGTATTGAAACGGTTTGCAGTATCGGTCGCGGCGCGGACCTTAGCGTCGCGAAGTCCGGCGGCGTTGTGACTGAATTCCGCCAGCGCCTGTTGCCAATGCACCGCGCGCCTTGAGCTTTGCAATCAGCATGTCGAGCAGCACGTGAGGATCGAGGTCGAGCGCCGCACAGAGTTCCACATACTCCACGACATCCAAGCGCCGATCGCCGCGCTCAAGCAAACTCACCCATTGCTGAGATCGACCCAGCAAAGTGGCTAGACCGGTTTGCGTCAAGCCTTGCGCTTCGCGGTGATCGCGAAGCGTGTCGATGATGCGTCGATACTCTGCTCGATGGATGGATTTGGGCATCGCCGCTGCTCAGTCGCGACGGCGAAGGTAGGAAGTACAAGGCGATACGCGAAAACCTTGTTATAGTGTGCCCAGGCATCTCATCCTGTGACTGGAGGGCTCCATGTCGCTGAAACCCGACGGGTACCCTGCTTCAACGCTGACGTTTTCGCTCAGCGGAACGGCTGTACGCATCGAGCTGCCGGTTGACATGCCACCCTCAACGCTCAGCGCGTTTGAGCGGCAGATCGCCCGGCAACGCGAACAGGACGCCGGTGGCCTATGGACCGGTTTCTCGCGCGCACTGCGCGAAGCCGTCATTCGCGTGTTGGACGACGACCTGAAAGAACCCAGCGATGTCCAGCTGCGTGAAGCAGCCCGGCTTGCCCGCGCCCACGGCCTGGATTTGCCCCATGACGCGATGTGCTACCGCGGGGCGCTACGGCAATTCGTGGCGAGCTTGAAGTCCGCCGACACGGCGTAGCGGCTACTTTCTCAGCGACACCCGATTCTGGCGGCGCCACCTCTGATGAGCGCACGACCGACCTTGCGGAGGGCACCATGCTGACGTCGTACTTCGTTGCGCACGTTGAGGAGGGAATTGTCGTCGTCGGCGTGGGCGCGGCGCCGTTGTCCGAGATCCTAGCCCTGGCGCCATCCTGTAGCGCCACGGTATTCGTGGTCGAACCCGTCCAGGTTGACATCCGGGTGCGGTGCGGCACAGCCGAGTTCACAGAATCGGACATAGTTCCTCGCTACAGGCACCCCAGCGAACGCGTTGGGGCTTGGCTCCGCGTTCTGCCGATTGCCGACAAAGCACTAGCGCAGTGCGACCGGATGGAGCTATCTCAGGCCGAGGACATTGAGGACTGGTTTGTCGATGAGGCGGTATTGGGGTGGCATCGCGTCACACCCGAAGACGGGCGTCGGCGGTTGGAACACCCGCGCCGACAGCTTGGCGATACCGCCTTGCTCTTGCGCGGACAACGAGCGGCGCTGACCGCGTTGCTGGAGGCCATCGGCCAGGTGGTCACTTGCAACAAATCTCGCCACGACGCGTGAACGTGCTAGGGATTGTCGTGCTCCAACTTCAACACGGGTGGCGTAAACGCACCGGTGAGCGGCTCGATGCGGCCTGGCCGTTTTGCGCCAGGGAGAGTTTCGAGCCTCCCGGCGCTCACAGCATGCGCGGAAGGCGACGACTCGACGGTTCCGGCCTTCCCTCATCCAACTAACGGACGCGCGTTCGTTTCCGGATGCGAAGCCAGTTCTGCGCCTCGTAGCGGAACACAAGCGGCCACGCTTCGCTGCGGTCCAGCACCCAGCGCATGGCCGTCTCCGGCAGATGGGGCAATACGGCCGGCCAGCCCCAGGGGCGGCGCCGCTCGTGCTGCTGCGTTGCGCGTTCGGAGGACAGCCCCAATACCGCATCGCCTACGCAGAGCAACAGCGTGCGTCGTTCGGCCGGATCTTCCCAATGCCGCCAGAGCTGCGCCGGCGTGCTCGGTGACAGCGGCGCCACCCGCGGCACGCGCAAAAAGGCTGAACGATCTACCCAACGGGCAGGCAATGCCGCACCTGCCAACGAGGCTTCGGTCAGCGGCCCCCAACTGACGCTGCACAGCGTTAGGAGATCCTGCCATACACGAAGCCGAGAACCCGGTACAGCCTCACCGGCGTCGGGGTGTCCCATCGCGCACTGCTCAGCCCACGCTTCCAGGAGTGCAATCTCCAGCGCATAAGCGCCGCGCCGGATCGCCAGTGGAAGGTCCGACCATCCTCGGCGCAGTCTCGGAACGAGCGCGCCAGGCAGGTGCATGAGTCCGGCGTGTACGCGTCGCCGCGTCGGCGTCAGATCACCCCAGCGCCAACCGATTGCGGGCACTTTGACCAACGGCAGGTCATGTCGCTGGCACACCGTGCGCCAACTATCGGTCTGAAGCTGCCCCGCACGGCCGGAGGCCAAGAAGCGATATTCTGATCGCTACTTG
>NZ_JAVTWC010000024.1:0-3111 GCF_032229445.1 Tahibacter sp. | reverse complement strand
CGACGAAGCTGTATCTGCAGGCCAGCGGTCAGCAGGCGCTGACGACGGCGCAGGGTGTGGCGCTGTGGGAACGTGCGCTGGCGCAGCCGGGTGGTCACTACGTGATCTCCGGCGAGCGGGCGCGGATCGAGCGTGCGCTAGTGATGCACTCGCCGTTGCCGACGAGCGCGGTGCCAGAGCCGGCGGCGGCCGGTGCGGCGCGCCGTCCTGAGTTGCGCGGCCTGACGCTCGCGCAGTGCGTGCAGTGGGAGTTGCGCGAACAGATCGGTGCGTTGCTGAAGCTGGACCGCGAGCAGATCCGCGCGCAGGAAAACCTGGCCGACTACGGTTTCGACTCGATCACGCTGGTGCAGTGGGCACAGCTGATTTCGCGGCATTACGCGATCGAGGTCACGCCGGCGATCTTCTTCAGCCAGACCAGCCTTGAGAAAGTGGCAAGCTATCTGCTGGCGCAGCACGAGGCGCGCCTGGGCGTGTTCTACGGGCCGTCGCTGTCGGCTCCGACAGCGCCAGCGACAGCAGCCGCGGTTTCTCGCGCACCGGCGCGTGCACAGCGCATCGAACCGGTGCAGAGCGCAACGACGGGAACGCCCGAGCCGATCGCGATCATTGGCCTGGCTGGCCGCTTTGCGCAGGCGCGCACGGTGGAGGAGTTCTGGAGCCTGCTGGTCGACGGCCGCGAGGCGATTGCGGAGATTCCGGCGGAGCGGTTCGACTGGCGCGAGGCGTACGGCAAGGGCGAGATCACGAGCAAGTGGCTCGGCACGCTGCCGGGCGTAGCGGAATTCGACACGCTGTTCTTCGACATTTCCCCGCGCGAGGCGCTGACGATGGATCCGCGCCAGCGCCTGCTGCTGCAGGAGGCGTGGAAGGCGCTGGAAGACGCGGCGTATGGGCAGGCTCAGTGCACGCAGCAGACGATCGGCGTGTTCGTGGGTGTGGAGCAGGGCGACTATCAGGCGCTGTCGGGCGGCCAGGGCACGCTGACCAGCAATCACGATGCGATTCTCGCGTCGCGGCTGTCGTATTTCCTGGACCTGCGCGGTCCGGCGATGGCGCTCAACACCTCGTGCTCGTCGGGCCTGGTGGCCGCGCATCAGGCCTGTCTCAGCCTGCGCGCCGGGGACTGCGACACCGCGATCGCGGCCGGTGTGAACCTGATGCTGGCGCCGTACGCGTACGTCGGCATGACCCAGGCGGGCATGCTGTCGGAAGACGGTCGCTGCTATGCGTTCGACCGGCGTGCGAACGGCCTGGTACCGGGCGAGGCGGTGGTGGCGGTGGTACTCAAGCGGCTGTCGCGGGCGCAGGCGGACGGCGATCCGATCCGCGCGGTGATCGTGGGCAGCGGGATCAACTACGACGGCCACACCAATGGCATCACGGCACCGAGCGGCGCGGCACAGGCACGGCTGATCGGCGAGGTCTATGCGCGCGCGGGCATCGATGCGCGACAGATCGGCTATGTGGTCACGCACGGCACGGGCACGCGGCTGGGCGATCCGGTGGAGGTCAATGCGCTGCAGGAGGTGTTCGGCGCGCACACGGCCGAGCGCGGGTTCTGCGCGCTGACCTCGACCAAGGGCAATGTGGGTCACACCTTTGCCGCCTCGGGGCTGGTGAACCTGGTGTGTGCGGTGCAGGCGCTGCAGCATCGCCAGATCCCGGCGAGCCTGCACTGCGAGGAGCAAAGCGAATACATCGACTGGGAACGCAGCGCGTTCCACGTCAACCGGCAGACGCGGCCATGGCTGTCGGACGGACCGCGCCATGCGGCGCTGAGCGCGTTCGGCATGAGTGGTACCAATGTGCACATGGTAGTGCGCGAGGCCGATGCGCCGGTCGAAGCGGTGCAGACCGGCGTGGCGCCGTACTTGCTGATGGCGTTGTCGGCGAAGAGCGCCGTGGCGCTGCAGCAGCGGCTGCGCGATCTGCGCGTGCTGCTGCAATCACGTGCGTGGGATGCGGCCGCGGTGCAGTCGCTCGCCTACACGCTGCTGTGCGGACGCCAGCATTTCGCGCATCGCTGCGTGGTCGTGGCGCAGGACGTCGATGATGCGCTGCACCTGCTCGCGCGCGCCGAAGCCGGCGAACAGCCCGTGAACGTGTTCGCCGGTATCGTGTCGCGCGAGTTCAGCGGGCAGAAGGCGCTGTTGCAGTACGGACAGGAGCTGATCGACCGCGTATCGACCGGATCCGTCGGCGGTCGTGACGCGCACGAAGCGCTGTACGCGCTGGCGGACCTGTATTGCCAGGGTTATGCACTGCCGTGGGCGACGCTGTTCGGCGAGCCTTCGCCGCGTCGCATCGCGCTGCCGACGTATCCGTTCGCACGGGACCTGCATTGGTTCGGCACGGCCGCGCCGTCGCGCGATGATGCCGGGACAGCCCGCGAAATCACCCTGGTAGCGACCGCCGCGCTGGCCGAGCGTGCGCCGCGTGCCGCGCGTGCAAGCGGCAAGCCGGCCGGCATCGCGCTGACGCGGCTGACGTCGACACCGGCACGTGCAGCGACGGCGAGCGTCGCTGCCGCGGTCCAGCGCGAGCCGGTCGCGGGCGCCGACGTCGCGCCTGCCGTGGTTGCCCCGGCCGTGGTCAAGGCCGCCGTGGTTGCGCCCGCGGTCGTTGCGCCGATGCGGCTAGACACGATACCCGACATGGGCAAGGTGCAGGCGGAACTGATGCGGACGCTCGCGGACGCGCTGTACATGGATGTTTCGGACGTCGAGCCGCAGAAGCCCTTTGCCGAAATGGGGCTGGACTCGATCATCGGCGTGGAATGGGTGCGAATGATCAATCGTCGTTATGACCTGTCGATGCCGGCGGCGCGGATCTACGACCATCCGAACGTGCAGCAGCTGGCCCAGTACCTCACTCAGTTGATGGCCCAGCGCCCGCACGAAGCAATCCCGACGCATATGCCGACCCCGGTCGAGGAAAGTGTCGCGCCGGTGCCGATGCTGGAAGCAAGCGATGTCACGCCGCCGACACCGGAGGTACACGCCACGCGTTCCGGATCGGCCGCGCCGCGCGCTGCCGGCAGCCCCGATGCGATCGCGATCATCGGCATGTCGGGCCGCTATCCGGATGCGCCGGACCTCGACACGTTCT
>NZ_JAVTWC010000023.1:0-102685 GCF_032229445.1 Tahibacter sp. | reverse complement strand
GAACCGTGGCTTCCCATCAGCCGGAACGCTGGCTTCTCATGGGCGGAATATCCACAAGTCCGCTGGTGCGATTCTTCAGGCGGTTGTGCGAGCCGCGACGGCTATTGTTGCAAGGTAATTTTTGGAGACGACAGTAGAGAGTGTGGAGGTTTGAGAGACGCGTGGAAGCGCAGATCGCTTCCCCGTTGCTCTACGCGTCTCTCATTCATCTGCCCTGATTTCTCGCACGTCGTGCGCACGCAGCCACGCAGCCATGTCGACGAGCTCGATATCGTCGGCCTGGCGCAGCTCGGCGCGGACCCGTGGCAGGTTCTCGATGCCGGTGATCTGCAGCACGCGCTTGCCCGGATGCGCGCGCACGGCCTTGCGCGTCATCGCGGCGGCGTAGGCGTCCCAGTCGTGGCTGCCTTGGCGTTCGACAGGTCCGACGAGCGCGGCTTCATAGCTTTTGAGGCCCGCGATCATCTGTTCCGTATCGTCGTCGTGCACCTCGGCCGGGCCTTGCCAGTACACCTTCAACGCGGCATAGGTCGCCTTGCGGTATTGCTCCATCGCCTGCGCGCGGGACGGGTGGTCCAGGGCCATCTGCTTGCGCGCCTTGCCGACGCCGCCGGAAATGCGGCTGAACAGCGGCTCGTCCGGTTCTCCGGCGTAGGCCGTGAGGCCGCGTTTGTTCATATAGGGAAAAATGACTTTCGTATATTCGACCTTGCCGGGCCAGACTTTCTGCTGCTTCAGTTCGGTCGGACTGACGTCGAGCACCAGCACGTCGGGCCGGATCGCGTCGAGTACGCGCTGCAGTGACGCAAGATCGTAGGCCGCCACGCTCTCGTGGCCCTGGTACAGGCTACCGACGACGAAGACGCGGCTGCGTGCGTCTTCCGCGGCCGGCGCGGCGAGCGTGACGAGGAAGGCGGCGAAGGCGAACGCGGTACGCATGGAAGGCTCCGGCAGTAGCGATGCGGCGTATCGGAAGGCACGTGGGGCGCTTCCACAAGCGTGAGCCGGCGCAGACCGGTCGACCCGTGCCGTGCGCGCGGCGGACCGGTGCGTAGTCGCCACCGCAGCGGGTAGTCTTGCCGGCATGACGACGACGGCGACACCTGACGACTCCGCGCCGGTTGCGTATCCGGATGCGGCGTCGGAACGCGGCTTTCGCAGCCTGCAGATGGCCGGCTGGGCTGCCTGCGTCGCCGTGTCGGCGCTGGGAACGCTGCCGAATCTCGACTATCCGTCGTACGTGCTGTATCGCGCGTTCGTCACCCTCGCCTGCCTGCTCTGCACGCTGCCGCTGATGGCGTTGTGCCGCCGCCTCTGGCGCCGCGCGAGCATCGCGCGGACGGCGCTCGCAGTGGCGCTCAGCGCCTATGCACTGGCCTACGCCTGCGCGGTCGGTGCGGAAGGACTCATGCGCAGCTTCGCGCCGGCCGGCCCGCTGCCAGCGGCGTCGGTCTGGTTCGCCGCGCTGACCGGCGCGATCGCGCCGTGGGCGTTGCTGTGTGCCTGGGCCGTGCTGTATTTCGGCTATCGCTATCATTGGGCCGAACGCGCGGCGGGCGAGCGTCTCGCCACCGCGACGGCGCTGGCGCGCGAAGCGGAACTGCGTGCGCTGCATTACCAGATCCAGCCGCACTTCATGTTCAACACGCTCAATGCGATCTCGACGTTGGTCTATACGCGGCGCAACGACGACGCCACGCGCATGCTCGCGCGCTTCGGCGATTTCCTGCGCATGACGCTGGATGCGGACGCCTCGCGCGAGGTACGCGTCGCCGAGGAGCTGCAGCTGACTCTGGCGTACCTGGAGATCGAGCGCGTGCGCCTCGGCGATCGCCTGCAACTGCGTCAAGTCGTGGATGCGGCGGCGCTGGATCTGGCCGTGCCGCCGTTGCTACTGCAGCCGCTGGTGGAGAACGCGATCCGTCACGGCATCGCGCCGCAGGAAGCCGCGGCCATGCTCGAGATCGGCGTGACGCGCAGTACCGCGCGCCTGCACCTGCGCGTGCGCAACGACGGCATCGACCTGTCGCCCGGATTCGATGCGGACCACTTCGGCGTGGGCCTGGCCAATATCGCTGCGCGCCTGCGCTTCCTCTACGGCGACGACTGCAGTCTGCGCCTGCATCGGCCGCCCGAGGGCGGTTGCGAAGCTGTCGTCGACATGCCGGCGCGGTCGTGGGCCAGCCGCGCATGAGCCGGCTGCGCGTACTCGTGGTCGACGACGAGCCGCTCGCGCGGCAGGGCGTGATTGCGCGGCTTGCGCGGCACGCCGACGTCGATGTGGTCGGTGAATGCGCCGCCGCCGCCGCCGCGATCGAGGCGGTGCAGCGGCTCGCGCCCGACCTGATGTTCCTCGACGTGCGCCTGCCGGGTCTCGACGGATTCGAACTGCTGGGCGAGCTGCCGGGCGCGCGGCGGCCGCACGTCGTGTTCGTGACTGCGTACGAGCGCTTCGCGCTGCGCGCGTTCGATGCGCAGGCGGTCGACTATCTGCTCAAACCCATCGACGACGAACGCTTCGATCGCGCGCTGGAGCGCGTACGCGCCGCGCGCCGGACCTTGCAGCTCGCGGCGGCTGCGACGCAGGCGCAGACGGCCGCGTTCCCGCAGCGCTTTTCGGCGCGCGTCGGCCGCCGCGTCGTGGGCGTGCATGTCGCCGACATCGACTGGATCGAAGCGATCGGCGACTACTGCGGCCTGCATGCGATCGGCCGCGTGCACCTGGTGCGCGAGCCGCTGCAGGTGCTGGAGCGCCAGCTCGATCCGGCGCAGTTCCAGCGCATACACCGTTCGGCGATCGTGCGTGTCGCGCGCATCGCCGAGCTGCGCGCGGCGACCAATCGCGATGCGGTCGCGCGGCTCGCGGATGGCACCACACTGAAAGTCAGCCGCACCTACAGCGACGCGCTGCGACGCGCGCTGGCGTCGTAGTTGCACCGCCAGTATCGACGCGGCGCCGGCGCGCGCCGCGCTTCCGACCGGTGCAGCGCATGCACGGTTCTGGGGACGACGCCTCGTTTCGGCCACCGCCGGCCGCATTACCCTCGCACGCTCGACTGTCGGGCTGTCGAAAACAGCCCGATGGCGCGATCCAGTAACGATCGCGCGTGAGCCGATCGCACAGGCGGTCGATTCCGGAGAAGGTCCGCAGGCTCCGCTTGCCCCTGTCCCACTACACCTTGCCGGGGAGCGCGCATGGCATCGTCTGCGGTAAAGAAAGCATGGCTGTCGCTGATCCTCGTGCTGCCGCTGATCGCGATGGGCATCGCTGCGTCGACCCGCGCGTCGGATAGCCCCGTTCTCGTATGGCTGCGCGCGTACTGGTGGGTCATGTTCTGCCTGTGCACGCTGCTGTATCTGCTGCTGCGCGGCGTGCTGTATCTGCGCGAAAGGAAACATAAGCGCGCGTCGCGCGTTAAGCCCATGGCGATGCCCGGTCGCCGGCGCGCGCGCCGTTAGTGCGGGGACTCGCCGACGATCAGGCGAAAGCGCCGCGGCGCAGTGCGAGCCAGCGTGTCGCGGCGGCTCCGATCAGCACGATCAGCGAGCTGTAGTAGACCCACACCAGCAACAGCACGACCGAACCCGCGGTGCCGTAGGCGTCGGCGGAACCACTGTTGGCGAGGTAGGCGCCGAGCGCCCATTTACCGGCGTCGAACATCACGGCGGTGATGAAAGCGCCCTTCAGCAGTGCGGACCACGGCGCGCGCCGGTCCGGCACGAAACGGAACAGGGCCGCGAACGCGGCTGCGAACACGAGCAGCGCGATCACTTCGTTGAGCACTGCCCAGGCCCAGCCTTCGCGCACGAGCGCGGCCGACAGCAAGGTGCTGACGACCAGCGTGATGATGAGGAAGAAGCCGATCACCGCGATCATGCCGAACGACAGCAGGCGGCGGCGCACCCAGGTCCACACGGCGCCGTTCGTGCGCGGGACGAACGACCAGATCCGGTTGATCGCGTCCTGCAGCTGGGCCAGCGCCGTCGACGCGGAGACGAGCAGCGCGATCAGGCTGACGAGGCCCGACAGGCTGAAGGCGAAGCGCGGCCCCGTGCCGCTCGTGATGACGAGTTCGGCGACTTCGCGGACCTGCGGCCCGAGCAGCGCGCCGAGCTGGCGCACGAGGCGCATCTCGGAACCGGGCCAGAATTCTGCAGCGACGCTGAGGCTGAGCACCACGATGGGCGCGAACGACAGCGCGCTGTAGAACGCGATCGACGCGGCCAGCGTCATCGGGTCGGCGTCGTAGAAGGCGATGGCGTTCGCGCGTAGCGAGACAGGTTCGGCGGAAGTCGCTGGTGATGTCGCGGACGTCTTCTCGCGATCTGCAGCAGCGGTATCGGCGGTGGGCATCAGTGCGGATCGATGGGGAAGGGTTCCTCAAAACCCTCCGCCACGGCGCGGAGGCCGTGGCGGAGGGGGGGCGGTCAGCGCATGAACAGCGCGATCAGGATCACGATGGGCAGCGGAATGCCGAGCAGCAGCAGAAGAATGGATCGCATGTCAGTCTCCAATGGCAGGTGGATGAAACCGGGGTAGGCAGGGTAGGTTGCGCTGGCGAATCGATTGCCAGCGCAAGCGGCCCGCACGGTTCTTACAGATCGCGCTGGCGTCCGCCGAAGGTGGCGCTGAGGCTCGCGAAGAACGCGCCGCCAAGAAGGGCGATGAACAGCCACAGCGACGCGTAGGCGGCAGCCTTACGCGCCTTGTCGGCGGCCTCCTTGGCCTCGGTCGCGGCCTGCTGCAACTGCGCCTGGGCGCGGCGTACCTGGGCTTCGGCTTCGGTCGCGCTGACGCCGGTGCGCTGCGCGATCATCTGCGCGAGGTACTGGGTGTCGGAGTCGGGCAGGGCTCCGGTGCGTGCGGCGTTGGCGAAGATGCGCGCGACTTCGGCGCGACGGCCAGGGGCGGCGCCGCGGTTGGGGTCGGCTGCACCGGGCGCCGCGTCCATGCCCGCGGAATCGGGCGTTGCCGCTGCCGTCGCCGGCTGGCGCAGCAGGCCATCGATCACATAGCCCATGCCGGCATCTTCGCCATCACGCGACAGGGAGGCACCGGTTGCGACGGCGGCGCCAGCGGTGGTCGCCATCGCTTGCGCACCGATTTCGGCGCCGGCCTTGCCGATACGGCCCAGGGTCATGCCCAGGCACGTGGCGACGACCAGCGTCGCGACGGCCCAGGCGAGCAGGCCGTGCGCCGTGTCGCGAAAGTACACTTCGTCGCGTTGTGCATCGATCCAGCGCGTGCGCAGACGGCCGGCGAGATAACCGCCGACGCTGGCCGCGGCTATCTGGGTCAGTGTGATCCAGACGATGGAGCCGATACCGAGTGTCGTCGCGCCGACGCCGTCGCCGGCCCACGGAGAGATCGCGCTCATGCCCAAGCCGAAGCCGAGGAAGGCGAGGATCAGCGAGAGCGCGCCCGCGGCGGCCGCACCCGCAAGCACGGCGCCCCAGGCGACGGCGGACGCCGAGTTGCCGGTGACCGTGGCGGTGCCAGCGACGGGATGATTGGGATAAGTGACGGGTTCCATGATGTGTGACGCTCCTGCGATGGCGGGTGGTTGTGGTGTGCGTTCGTCTTCGCAGGAGCCGTGCCAACGCCATGCCTGGGGACGGTAGCCCTACGAGGGCTCAATCGCGCCGCGAATTGCATGCTGTAGCGGCAACGGCTTGCGTAGCGCACGAAATCGAGCGGGCGCACCCCATCGGCGGCTGTGCGGCGCCGCTGCCAGGCGCTGCAGCAGCCTCGACTGGCGCCTGCATGGACGTTGTCGGGTCACGCGCGTATCGTCGGCGCGGGGCTCCTGTCGGGGATAGGCGCGGGCCACGAGTCAAGCAGTGGGGACGCGCCGGCGGCGCATCGACTTTTAGGGGAAACCAACGTGTTCAAGCGAAGCGGAAGCCTGCGTGCAGGCCTTGCGTTGTGGATGATGGTGGGCGTGATCGCGATTGGCGCGGCACAGGCGGAATCGCCGCCGGCGACGACCGAGATATCCGTCATGGCCGCGCCGTCGGCGACGACCGAGCGGCAGGCGCCGCTGGTAGCCTCTTCGGCACCGGCCAGCGGCAACGCGCTGTTCGCGTTCTCCAGCGAATTCCCGTCCGAGGTCGAGCCCAACGGCACGTTCGCGACGGCAACGCCGCTCGGCGCCGCTACCTCCGTGCAGATGCAGGCCCAGATCCTGCCGATCACTGACGTCGATTTCTTCAGCTTCACCGCGAATGCCGGCGACCGCGTCTATGCCGCGCTCATCACCTCGGCCACTACGAGCGCGAGCTCGGACAGCCAGCTCAACCTGCTCGACACCGACGGCGTCACCGTCCTTGAACTCGACGAAGACGATGGCAGCCTGTCCGGCACGTCCTCGGCAATCGCCGGGCGCGTGATTCCCGCGGCCGGCACGTATTACCTGCGCGTCAACCAATTCAACAGCAACAACACGATGCGTCCCTACTTCGTGCATTTTCGCCTGCAGAGCGCAGCGCCCCAGCCCGAGGCCGAAGCCAACGACACGCCGGCCACGGCCAACGTCTTGCCGGCCAGCGGCCATGTCAGCGGCACGCGCAATCCGGCCGCAGCGACCGAGCAGGACTGGTACAGCTTCACGGCCAATGCCGGCGACACGGTTTTCCTGAGCCTGGACGCCGATCCCGAACGCGACAACGTGCAGTGGGATGCGCGCATCGGCCTCGCGCTGTTCGGCGATGCGGGCAACCAGATCCTCGTCGTCAACGACGCGAGCACGGGATCGGTGGCGAATCCGCTGTCCGAGGCGGCGGTCTATTCGGTCAAGACCAGCGGTACCTATTTCGCGTTCGTGGATTCGGCCAGTGCCGCCGTGGGCGGGCCGACCGCGACCTACAACCTGAGTGTCAGCGTACAGGGTCCGCCGACACCGCTGCCGACCTGCACCACGTATACGAGTACCGACGTGCCGAAGACGCTGGGCCCAGGCATCGGCCTGGTCAGCTCGGTCATTACCGTACCCGGCAATCCGCGCATCAGCGACGTCGACGTCGACATCGTGCTCAACCACGCGCTGATGCAGGACATCGACGCGCACCTGCGTTCGCCGGCTGGCAACGACATCGGCCTGTTCACCGACATCGGTGCCGCGGCGACGGGCGGCCAGGCACAGATGGACATTGTGTTCGACGATGAAGCCGCTGCGACGCCGACGTTCACGGTCCTCAAAGGGCTGCGCGTCAAGCCGGAAACCCCCTACCGCCTCAACTGGCTGGACGGCGAGAACGCCGGCGGCACCTGGACGCTCGACCTGCGTGACGACACCGCCGGCGCCAACGGCGGTGCGCTGACAAGCTGGAGCCTGCGCATCTGCGAAGCACCGCCGCCACCGGCCTGCGCCGCGGGCTTCGTGCCGACCACGGTCTACAGCACCGATTTTGAGTCCGGCGCTGACGGCTTCATTCACAGCGGCACCGCCGACGAATGGGAACTGGGCCTGCCGGCGACGCTGGCCACGACCACGACCAACCCGATTGCCGACTTCACGACCTGCAACAGCGGCGTGAGCTGCTGGAAGACCGATCTCGACAGCACCTACAACGCCAGCAGCACCCAGGACCTGCTGTCGCCGGCTATCAATCTGGCCGGCCTGTCCCCGCCGATCGTCGTGCGCTGGGCACAGCGCTACCAGATGGAGAGTGCCAGCTTCGATCATTACTCCGTGGACGCGCAGCAGGTCGGCGGTGCCACGCCCGTGCGCCTGTACGAATGGACCGGCGCCACGATGACCGATGCACCAGGCAATCCCACCGTCAACATCGGCGCGAGCGCCGGCTGGGGCGTGTTCGAAGCGCGCGCGGACTCACTGGCCGGCCTCAACAGCGAACTGCGTTTCCATCTCGACAGCGACACCACCGTCAACCTCGGTGGTGCCGCCATCGACGACGTCACGGTGACGGCCTGCCGTGCGGCGAGCGCCGATCTGTCGATCACCAAGACCGATGGCGTGACCACGGCCGTGCCCGGCGGCAGCGTCACGTACACCATCACCGCGAGCAACAGCGGTGCCGACGCCGTCACCGGTGCGACCGTCGCCGATACGTTCCCGGCGATCGAAACCTGTACCTGGACCTGCGTCGGCGCCGGCGGCGGCACCTGCACGGCGGCGGGCGCAGGCAACATCAACGACAGCGCGAATCTGCCTGCGGGCGGCAGCGTCACGTACACGGCGAGCTGCGCGATCAACTCGTCGGCCACGGGCACGCTGAGCAACACGGCGACCGTGTCGTCGAGCATCACCGACCCGAACCCGGCCAACAATTCGGCGACCGATACCGACACGCTGACGCCGCAGGCGGATCTGTCCATCACCAAGACCGACGGCGTCACGACCGTCACGGCCGGCGGCAGTGCGACGTACACGATCACCGCGTCGAACGCCGGTCCGAGCAACGCGAGCGGCGCGACCGTTGCGGATACCTTTCCGGCCTCGCTGACCTGCACCTGGACCTGCGCCGGCGCTGGCGGCGGTACGTGTACGGCGGCGGGCTCCGGCAACATCAACGACACGGTCAACCTGCCCACCGGCGGCAGCGTCACGTATACGGCGAGCTGCGCGATCAGCGCCTCGGCGACCGGTACGCTGAGCAACACGGCGACCGTGACGGCGCCGCCCGGCGTGACCGATCCGACGCCGGGCAACAACAGCGCAACCGACAGCGACACCATCGGCGCCTCGGCCGACCTGTCCATCACCAAGACCGACGGCGTCACGACCGTCACGGCCGGCGGCAGCACGACCTACACGATCACCGCGTCGAATGCGGGTCCGAGCAACGCGAGCGGTGCGACCGTTGCGGATACCTTCCCGGCCTCGCTGACCTGCACCTGGACCTGCGCCGGTGCCGGCGGCGGTACGTGTACGGCGGCGGGCTCCGGCAACATCAACGACACGGTCAACCTGCCCAGCGGCGGCAGCGTCACGTATACGGCGATCTGCGCGATCAGTGGCGCCGCCAGCGGCACGCTGAGTAACACCGCGACGGTTACCGCGCCTGCGGGTGTCACGGATCCGACGCCGGGCAACAACAGCGCGACCGACAGCGACACGATCAACCCGCAGGGCGCGAACGTGTCCGGCACCAAGACCGTCAGTGGAAGCTTCGTGCCCGGCAATCCCGTCACCTATACCGTCACGCTGAACAACAGCGGCGGCGCGCAGGCGGACAATCCCGGCAACGAATTCACCGATGTGCTGCCCGCGCAGCTGACCCTGGTGTCGGCGACCGCGACCGGCGGCACGGCGGTCGCGAATGTCGGCACGAACACGGTGACCTGGAACGGGGCGCTCGCCGGCAGCGGCGGCAGCGTGACGATCACGATCACGGCGACACTGCTCCCGGGTGCCAGCGGCAGTGTCAGCAATCAGGGCTCCATCGCCTACGACAGCGACGCGAACGGCAGCAACGACGCGAGCCGCGTGACCGACGACCCGGGTACCGGCGCAGCCAATGATCCGACCACGTTCACCGTGGGCGGCGCGCTGGCCGATCTGGCCATCACCAAGACCGACGGCGTCGCGAGCGTCACCGCGGGCGGAAGCACCACGTATGTGATCACCGCCGCGAACGCGGGGCCGAGCAACGCGAGCGGCGCAACCGTGACCGATACCTTCCCGGCATCGCTGACCTGCACGTGGACGTGCATCGGCGCGGGCGGCGGCACCTGTACCGCGGCGGGTTCGGGCAATCTCAGCGACACGGTCAATCTGCCCAGCGGCGGCAGCGTCACGTATACGGCAGTCTGCGCGATCAGCGGTGCGGCCAGCGGCACGCTGAGCAACACGGCGACCGTGACGGTACCGGCCGGCGTCAACGATCCGGTGCCGGGCAACAACAGCGCGACCGACAGCGACACCGTCAATCCGCAAGGCGCGAACGTGTCGGCGACCAAGACCGCCGGCGGCAGCTTCGTACCGGGCAACAACGTGACCTACGCCATCACGCTGAGCAACAGCGGCGGTGCACAGGCCGACAATCCGGGCAACGAATTCACCGACGTCCTTCCGGCGCAGCTGACCCTGGTGTCGGCAACCGCGACCAGCGGCACGGCGGTCGCGAATGTCGGCACGAACACGGTGACCTGGAACGGGGCGATCGCCGGCAGTGGCGGCAGCGTCACGATCACGATCGTCGCGACGATCCAGCCGTCGGCTACCGGCACCGTCAGCAACCAGGGCGCCGTGTCCTACGACAGCGACGCGAACGGCACTAACGATGCCTCGGCCGTGACGGACGATCCGGCCGTCGGCGGCGGCAGTGACGCGACGACATTCACGATCGGCGGCGCATCGGCCGATCTGTCGATCACGAAGACCGACGGCGTGACCCAGGTGTTGGCCGGCGGCACGCTGACCTATACGGTCGTCGCAAGCAACGGCGGCCCGAGCGCGGTCACCGGAGCGAGCGTCACCGACACGATGCCGGCACAATGCGTGGCTCCGACCTGGACCTGCGCCGCTGCGGGCGGCGCAATCTGCACCGCCAGCGGCAGCGGTGACATCGCCCAGAGCGTCGACCTGCCGGTCGGTGGCACGGCGACGTTCACGGTGACCTGTCCGGTTGCCGCCGCCACGGCGGCGGGCACGACGATCAGCAACACGGCGAGTATTGCCGTGCCGGCCGGTGCCGGCGATCCGGATCCGTCCGACAACGTCGCGACCGACACGACCGGCGTGATTGCCGGCGCGAGCCTCGCCGCGAGCAAGAGCGTCAGCGGCACGTATGTGGTCGGCGGCACCGTCACCTACACCGTGCTGCTGGTCAACAACGGCGGCTTCCAGCCCGACAATCCCGGTGACGAGTTCACCGACGTACTGCCGGCGCAGTTGACCCTGGTGTCGGCGAACGCGGCCGGCGGCGGCACGGCAGTCGCGAACATCGGCACCAACACGGTCACCTGGAACGGAGCCATCGCCGGTGGCGGCAGTCTCGTCATCACGATCGTCGCGACCATCGACGCCGGCAGCAGTGGCGTCATTGGCAACCAGGCCAGCCTGTCCTTCGACGCCGATGCGAACGGGACCAACGAGTCCAGCGCAGTCAGTGACGACCCGGCCGTCGGCGGCACGAGCGATCCGACCGTGTTCACGGTCGCGGGCGCACCGCCCGTCGCGATCCAGCCGGTGCCGTCGCTCGGCACGTTCGGCATGCTGCTGATGATGCTGGGCCTGCTCCTGCTCGGTGCACCGCGACTAGCCGCGCGGCGCAGCTGAAGACGGACGAGGCCGGGCGGAGCGATGAACGCTCCGCCCGGCGTCGCGGGTCGCGTACGGAATCGGTCACGGCTGCCGGTACCGGAATTGGCGCAGATAGGGGAAAGCGCAAGCGCACCCCGGACATCGAGGTCGGGGTGAGCCCGCGCTCACCCCGGAACGTCGCCACTACTAGAAGTCGTAGCCCAGCTCTACGCCGTACATGCGCGGTGCGCTGATGGTCGCGTACGTGGTGCCGAACACGTCGGTCGTATAGTTTCCGACATTCTCCACATAGCGCTTGTCGAACAGGTTGGTCGCGAACGCGGCCACGCGCCAGTGCCGGCTCTCATCGGTCCAGCCCAGGCGCAGGTCGGTACGCTGCTGCGCGGCGCCGACGTCGAAGTTAGGACTCACGCTGCAGTCGCCCTGCAGCTGCGAATCGGCGTTGCAGCGGCTCTTGCCGCGATAGGCGTGGCGCAGCGACAGCACGAGGTCGCCGGCGTCGGCGAAGTCCCAGCGGTACTGGCCGCCGAGCGAGAACGACAGGTAGGGCTCGCCGGTAGCCTGGCCGGAGAGATCCGCGCCGCTCGCGGCAACCTTGTCCTTGTAGGTCGCATCGATGAAGGCCGCATTCGCGTCGAGCGTGAGTGCGGCGGTCGGCTGCCATTGCAGGCCGGCGTCCAGGCCCCAGGCCTTCTCGTCACTGGTGTCCACGAGGTAGCGCGGCACGCCGCTGCCGGCACTGTTCGGATCGAGGCGGATGGCCTGGCGGTCGGAATACACGTAGTGATAGATCGACGCGTTCCATTGCAGGTTGGACTCGGGTACGACCTGCTTGATGCCGGCTTCGAGGTTCCAGACGTCTTCGTTGTCGAACTTCGCGCCGATGTCGAGGCTGTTGTAGCCGCCCGCCTTGTAGCCCTTGGCCAGCGACGCGAACAACAGCGTGTCGGGCGTGGCATGGAAGTCGAACACGAAGCGTGGACTGATGTCGCTCCACGCATCGTTGTCGCGCACGGTCACGCCTTCCAGGTCGCCGTTGGCGAACACGATGTCGCCGCCGGCGACGGCGAGCGCGAACAGCGCCTGTTCCTGCAGCTCCGGCGGCAGCTGCGCGACGAACGGCAGTAGCTGCGCAATGGTGCTGTCGAGCGTCGGCGCGCTGCGTGCGCCGTTGAGCCAGCTGAACTTCTTCTCGTCGCGCGTGTAGCGCAGGCCGACGGTGAAGTTGCTGCGCTCGCCGAGTTTCCAGATGGTGTCTCCGAACACGGCGTAGGCGCGCGAGTCGGCACCGTTGATCATTTCCTCGCGCCAGCGATGGTCGCGAAGACTCAGCGGCACATCGAACGAGCCGAGCACGTCGCTGAAATAGCCGAACAGCGTGCCGGTCGGCGTCGGCGCGAGACCCTGGTTGAGGATCAGCGTGTCGAGGCTGTCGGTGAACACGTTGACCTGTGAGGTCTGCGCCGCCTTTTCGCGGTAATAGCTCGCCCCGGCGACCCAGTTCAGCGTGCCGGTGTCGCCGGAGAACTTGAACTCCTGATAGAAGCTGCGGTTGTCCTCGATGTTCGCGGTATCCAGATACAGCTCGCGCCGGTTCGTGCCGTCCTCATCCTCGCGGTTGATCGTGTCGAACTCGCGCCAGGCCGACGTCGAGGTGAAATGTCCCCAGTCGGCGTCATGATTGATTGCCAGCGTCGCGCCGTCGAAGGTGCGCGATTCCTCGTTGCCTTCGACGTCGTTGAACACGGGTGCTTCGCGCGGATCCAGATACGTGCGCGGGTCGGGCGGCGACGTCGGACGCTCGGGCGACGGCGGCAGCGGCACGATGCCGATGGCCGGGCGGGCGAGCTGGTCGAGGCGCTCGTGGTCCCAGCTCAGCACCGCGTTCGTCGATGGCGCAAGGTCCCAGCGGAACGCGGCGCGCGCGGCCCCGTTGTCCTCGCCGTTGAGGTCGCGGCCCGTGGCCGCATCACGCAGCCAGCCGTCGGATTGATTGCGCAGCGCGCTGACGCGCAGCGCCATGGTCTCGCCGAGTGGCGTATTGAGCAGCGCATCGAGATAGCGCTGGCCGTCGCTGCCGAAGCGCGTCGTCGCGCGGCCTTCGAACGCGCGACCGGGCTGTTTGGTGATCAGCGAGACCGCACCGGCCGCGCTGTTGCGGCCGAACAGCGTGCCCTGCGGACCCTTGAGGATCTCGATGCGCTCCACGTCGTTGAACGCGAGCACCGCACCGCCGGAACGCGCCGAATACACGCCATCGATATAGACGCCGACCGCGGGGTCCGTGCCGATGCCGAAATCGCCCGTGCTGATGCCGCGGATCGCGAAGTAGGGCTGCGTCTTCTGCCCGCTGACGACGAGGCCCGGCACGAAATTGTCGATGTCCTGCAGGTCGTAGGCCGTGGTCTGACCGATGAGCTTGTCGTCGACGACCTGGATCGCGATCGGCACGTCCTGCAGCTCCTGTTCGCGGCTCTGCGCGGTGACGACGATCCTCTCGAGTGTTGCCTCCTCCTGCGCATGGAGTGGCGCGCTGGCGATGGCCAGGGTGGTGACGAACGCCTGGCGCAGGCTGACGACGAGATGGCGACGAATCGGTTGCATGGTCCGCTCCCCGGGGTTGGCTGGTCTTCTGGTGTTGCTTTTTTCGTTTTCAGTTTTTCGCTCGTGTCATGCCGGTGTCTTGCGAGGCCATGCGCGAACGTGGCTCCCGCGGCACCTCACCGGTTGCAGTCCCCGCGCTGCGCATTCACCCAGTCGCTGACGAGCTGCGCGCCTTCGCGATGCACGACGGAGCGGCCGAGCTCCGGCATCATCACCGCGGGATCGGTGCTTTCCATGCGGTACAGCAGTACCGATCCGGCGGCATCGCCGGGCTTGATATCGTAGAGGCGGTTGCCGGTGCCCTTGCCGGCGGCGACCGGCTGTTTGCAGAAACCGAAGTGAATGCCGGGCTCGGTCGCCGTGTCGAGGAACAGTCCCGACGTATTGGCCGGTCCCTTCGCGCTGTGGCAGTGGCCGCAGTTGATATCGAGGTAGGCGCGCGCGCGCGCCGCGAGATCGGTCCTGGCATCGCGCGCGTCGGCCGCGCGCGGGGCCGCGGCCGGAGGCGGCGCCTCGGCGAGATAGCCGGCGGCCTTCATCGCAACGAGCTGGTTCGCCGCGCCGCCGCGATAGTCGAAGTCGCGGTTCACATGTCGCGCCTTCAGTCCGATCGGCTGCAGCACGCGCGCGAGGTTGTCGGTGTTGTGGCAGCTCGCGCACTGGTTCTGGTCGGGCACCTGGTAGGCAAGTTCCTCGCGCGTGCCGTCGGCCGCGGCCAGGTCCAGCGACACGAGCGCGCCGATGCGCTGCAAGGTCGCGTCGCGCTGGTCTGCGTCCCACACGTAGGGCAGGGCGACCCAGCCGTCGTCGCGGCGCACGAGCAGGCGTGTCTCGATCAGGCGGACACGACGCAGGTCGATCGTTTCGCCGGTGGCGAGGCTCTGTGCGGGATCGCCGCGCTGCACGGTCTTTCCGTCCCAGCCGCCCGCCGGCAGCGGAAAGTAGAAGGTCTTGCTGATCACGGTGCCGACCGGAAAATCGAACGCGGCTTCGCTCGTATAGCGCGCGCTCGCGCCGGGGGGCATCCACAGCGTGCGCAGCTTGTGCGCGTAGTCGCTGAACAATGGGGTGTTGAGGTCGTACGGCAGCACGCCACTGTTGAGCGCGAGCGTGCGCCCGTCGCTGGCGAGCAGATGCCATTCCGACAGCTTCTGCGGCATGCCACTCGCGTGGAAGGACACGGGTGGCATTTCGCGCGCGCAGGCGGCGAGCAACGTCAGCACCAGCAGCGCGCCGAGCCGCGCCGTCGTACGCATGCCCGTCAGCCCCGGCCGAGGTCGATGGCCGGCAACTTGGGCAGACTGCAGCGGAACGGTGTCATGTCGGTGTTCGGATCGTCGTAGCCGTTCGGGCCGTCGGCATTGATGACGCCGGAGACGTCTTCGAGGCAGATCTGCGGCCCGCTCGCCGGCTGTCCGTCCACTTTGCGATCCTTGTTGTAGTAGCCGTCCCAGAGCACATCCGGAAAACGGCCGGAGAAACCCATCGCGGCGACCTTGAGCGCCTTGAGATCCAGGCCGTCGGGCGAATCGCCGCCGCCCTTGAGCCGGTTGCCGTAGATGTAGATGCGCTCCGGATACGGATCGAAACCGTCGGCCATGCTGCTGTCCTTGTAGCCGGTGGAGTAGACGCTGGACACGATGATGTTGGCGGTCGCGTTGTCGGCGATGTCGTTGTCGAAGATTTCGACGTCGTCGTTGGAGTTGATGACCATGCCCGAACCGGCCGGCACGCTCGCGACGGGCGTGCCCTTGGCGCCGAAATTGCCGGTGTTGTTGGCGATGATCCTGTTCCTGTAGATGCGGATCTGCCCGCCCTGCTGCGATAGCGCGGGCATGTTGAATACGAGGATGCCGCCGGTGTTGTTGGTCGCGACGTTGTCGTAGACGTCCGCGTTGATGGTGTTCTCGATCTCGATGCCGGCGACGTTGGACTCGGCGCGGCTGCGCCGCACGACCACGTCCCTGGACTGGCCGACGTAGATGCCCGCGTCGGATGCGGCGATCGCGACGCAGTCCTCGATCAGCACGTTCGTGGTCTTGACCGGATACAGGCCGTAGGCGCCGTTGCTCGTGCTCGGTCCGCCGGTCCACTGCACCTTGACGCCGCGCATCGTGACGTTCTTCGATTCGCTGATCTTGAGGCCGTCGCCTTTGGAATCCTCGATCGTCAGGTGTTCGATGAGAAAATCGTCGCCGTTGACGAGCAGGCCTTCGGCGCCGGCTTTCTGTCCCTTGAAGCTCAGCACGCTCTTGTCCATGCCGGCGCCGCGAATGGTGATGCCGCTTGCGCGCAGGGTGAGGCTGCGGTCGAAGGCGAAGCGGCCCGCGGGAATCTCGATGACGTCGCCGGGCTTTGCGTCGAGCAGCTGCTGCTGCAGCTTGGGTGCATAGCTCGCATCGCCCGCGGGCGCGGGCGGCGTGGATTCGCCGCAGCCGGCAAGCGCCAGCGCGATTGCGAAGACAGTCAGGCAATGACGCATGGGAAACTCCGCCGCCGGGTATCGACGCAGTCTTGTGCGGTCGCCGCATCACAAGTAAGGGCGCGAACGGCATACTAAGGGGGGCAAAGCGGCCAAGCGGCAGAAACGCACGATGGTGCAGGCAAGCAACGCGATCGACGATCCACGACTGACCGCAGCAGTGCTGCCGACGAACATGCTCTGCAGCCTCGTGCAGCTTGCGCAGGAACGCGGCATCGATGCGAGCGGCTGGTTCGCCGGCTTCGCCCTGAGTCCTGGCGACGTCTGCGACCCGAGTGCGAGAGTGTCGTACCGCCAGGCGGTCAGCATCATCCGGCGCGCGCTGCGCAGCCTGCCGGATCCCGACCTCGGTCTGCAGCTTGGACGGCGCCAGGACATCGGCAGCTTCGGCCTGCTCGGTCTGGCCATGAAGACCGCGCGCAGCTTCGTCGACGCCGTAACGATCGGCATCACCCACCAGCGCGCGACCGGCGCGCTGCTGGAACTTCATATCGAGCAACACGCCCCCGGCGAGATCGCGCTGCATGCGCGCGCGCCGCTGCACGATCCCGTGGTGCTGCCGTTTCTCTGCGAGGAAATGTTCGCGAGCGTGCTCGCCGTCGCGCGCGAGCTGGTCGGGCCGGCGCTGCGGCCGCTGCGGCTCGAACTGGCGTATGCCGCACCGCCGCATGTCGACGACTACCGCGCGCTGTTCGGCTGCGCGCTGCATTTCGACGCTGCGCACAACCGACTCGTCGTCGACGCGCAGGCGCTCGACCAGCCATTCGCGAACTACAATCCCGTCACCTCGCGCCAGGCGTTGGCCGCGCTGCTGCGCGAGCTGCAGGACGCGCCGGCCCTGCATAGCGAGACGGTCGCCGCGGTCGAGCGCCAGCTGCGCCTGCGCGTGAGCCAGAACCCGCGTCTGCCCGAAGTGGCGATATCGCTGTACCGCAGCGAGCGCACCCTGCGGCGCCAGCTCGCCGACGAAGGCGCGAGCTTCACCGTGATCCACGATCGCGTACGCTGCGCGCGCGCGCTGGAACTGCTGCGCGACCGGCGCCTGACCATCGCGCAGATCGGCAGCGAAGTCGGCTTCGGCGACGTACGCGAATTCCGTCGCGCGTTCAAGCGCTGGACCGGACGCACGCCGACGCAGCAGCGCGGAGCCTGACCGCGCGACCCGCGCAGGCTTGCGCGTCGCAGCTGCGCAGACCGCGACCATCATCGTGTCGGCACTGCCGCACACATGGGGGCCAGGCGCCGGCTCACGCGCGGTCGCCCATGCTGCCTCGCAGCATTGTCCACAACGTGGCTTGGCCGTTTTTCCCCCCTTGTATAGCCGCTGCGACCCTCGCTGTCGCCGCGGCACAAGCAAAGACTCGCCCGGCCCGGCCATCGGCTCGCGACGGTCGGCATCCGAAGTTCCCAATGTCGTCAATGTCCTTTCCCTGGAGGCAGTGGCATGCTCAAGCATCACGTCCTGGCCGCCGTCGTCGGCGGCTTCGTTGCCGCCGCCGCGGCTGCACCGGCTCGCGCCGAGCTCGGCGATTATTCGTTCTGGCAGACCCTCGCCAACCTCGTGTCGCCGCCGCGCGCCGACAATCCGGTCACGCCGGCTCAGCGCACGGGTCAGTACCCGCTGCAGTCCAATCCGGCCGGTTTCGCCGACGGCTTCCGCCCCGGCGCCTACGGCGAGTGGCAGACCATCCAGCTCGCGCCACAGACCGGCGCGGTCTGCGGCAATGGCTCGGGCTACAAGTTCTTCGTCAATCGCGTGGCCAATACGCGCAACACCATCGTCTATATGGAAGGCGGCGGCGCCTGTTGGGACTACGCGAGCTGCACCGGCCAGACCGGCGTGCGCGGCGCGCGCAACCCCAATGGCATACCTGACGACTATATGTCGCTGATGAATCCGGGTGCGAGCCTGGTCAGTCCGTTCGTGACGCGCGTGAGCCCATTCGATGGGGTGAAGACGCAGAACTGGAACATGGTCTATGTCCCTTATTGCACCGGCGATATCTACAGCGGCGACAAGGTGGCCGTCTACACCGACCCGAGCGGGGTCAATCCGTCGCTGATCTGGCACCACAACGGCGTGCGCAACACGCGCGCGGTCGTGGCCTGGCTCAAGGACAACCTGCCGCGGCCGACGCAGATGCTGTCCACTGGCTGCAGCGCCGGCGGTGCCGGCAGTCTGACCAACTATCCGGCGTTGCGCCGCGACCTCGCGCCGGACCGCGGCTACCTCATCAATGATTCCGGGCCGATCTTCGCCTCGCCAGTCGGCGGCAACCCGGCCCAGTACCCGTCGGTGCCGCTGGCGACGCTGATCCGCAGCGTCTGGGGCCTCGACGCTCCGGGCGGTCCGGTGTCCTACCTTGCGGCCAATCTGCCGCTGTTGAACACGACGAACCTCGGCACGCTGTATCCGGCGCTGTCGGCGCGTTTTCCGAACGATCGCCTCGGCCATACGCATTTCTGGAAGGACCTGAATTTCTCGGGCTATTCGTACGAGCGCTTTTATCCGGAGATCGCCAACGCGCCGAACCAGGCGGCCAAGGAAGCACTGGTCCATGCGAAATGGGACATTGATACCGGCCGGTTGCGCACGACGCTGGACGGACTGGTGAACTTCGGCGGCTATTTCCCGCAGTACCGCGCGCTCAACGAAAGCCACTGCACGACCATCGTCGATTTCAAGAACGGCGACGTGCAGGAGCGCGGCCTGCAGCTGAAGAACTTCATCGACAGCGTGCTGGACGGCAGCGGCGTCGTGCTCGATGCGAGCGAGGCGAACGACACGGCCGACCGCGCCAAGCCCTTCAACCTGCTGTACTGGACTGTCGATCAGCTGCTGTGACGGACGTGGCAGCCGGGATGCGTGCTTCGCGCATTCCGGCTGCCTGCGGCTTCGACGGATGGAGGGGCTCGTGAGCGCAGGGGAGAACCACCGATGATTACCGCCCGCCGCCAGCGGCGGCGAGGCCTCGCGCGTATCGTCGTGGTGGCGGGCGCAGTGCTGATTACCGGCACTGCGCTGCGGCCACTGTGGCGTGCCGACGGACCGCCGTCGCACGGAAGATCGCCGGACGTCGTGGCCAGTGGCGTGGCGCCGGTTGCATCGCGCGCAGGTGTCGAGGGCGCCGCGGCGCTGCCGGCACAGGCGTCCGTCACCGTCGACGCGGCGTTGCTCGATACGCCGGAAGCCCGCGCCTATCTGGAGCGCGAACAGTTCAACGACCGCGCGCGGCGCTTCTTCGCTGACGCCACGCACAGCGACGCTCCGGCGGACCCTCGCGAAGCGCAGTGGATCGAGGCCGAGATCGGGCGCTATGAGCGTGAGCGCCACATGTCGGCCGGCGAGGCCATGAACCTGCGTCTGGGCCTCATCGAGGCCAGTGGGCTGTCCGACGCGGAACGTGCCGAGCGGATGGCGGCCATCGTGACGGCGTATGGACGCGATGGCGAACGCCGCGAAGCGCAGTGGGTCGCGCAGCAGCGCAGCGACGCGGCATTCGTACAGTACAAATCCCGTGAGCAGGTCATCGTTGCCGAGGTCATGGCGATGGCGCGGATTCCCGACGGCCTGAGCCGCGACGAGTACCTGCGTCGTCGTCTCGAAGCCGAACGCATCGCCGCGATGCGCTGATCGCGTCCGCGGCGCGGCCTGCGTATGCGCACACGCGCGCTGGTTGCGGCGAGCCGATCCGATTCTGGCTGAGGCGCGCAGGAATGCGGGCGGCTCACCCCGCACGAACACCGGAGCGCCGGCCTGAACGACGGCACGGCGAGGGACCGCTGGCCCGGGTTCAGGTCCACACCAGATGCCAGGCCGTGTGCCCGACCGGCACTGCAGGTGCGTTCGGTGCGATGGGCTGGGGAAATCCTTTCGCGGCGGCGGTGACGTGGAGCTGCTGCTTCCAGCCGTCGATGTCCGCCGCGTCGGCGGAAGTGACGATCACCACGCGCGTCGCGACGACCCATTCGTCATCGGAGTCGTAGGCCCATTGCGCGTCCTGCGCTTCGACGAGGACGTGGCTGACATCCTCGCGCGCCGCGATGTCGCGCAGCGTCGCCTGCAGCGCGGGAATTCCCGGATGCGCGCCTGAAATCTGCGGGCCGATGCTGCGCGCATCGTCATTGCCTACGAAGAACGCGTCCAGATCGATCAGCGGCAAGGCCATGCCGGCGCGCGGCGGCGAGGCGTCGAGGCCGTAGTCGCGAAGGCGCTCGAGCAGGGCAGCGCGGCGTTGCAGGTCCATGCGGATTTCCGGAAGCGCAGAGTGGCTGCCAGTCTGCCGCAGGCTGGCGCAGCCGCGGTGGAGGCACGTCACGGAAACGCGGTTCCCGGGCCGATGCGACAGGCAGCGGTCGCCCCGCTTCGCGCAAAGGCGGCGGTGGGCAACATCTACGGGGAGTCGGCAGTGACGGTCGGCGCGCTCTGTCGGGCCGGCGCTGTGATTCCGGTCGGCGGGTCCTGCAGCGGTCGTCGGCGAGGCGTAAGGGTTGGTGTGGCGCGGCATTGTCGCTCTGCGCATTTCCATCACTACATGCTGGGAGGAACCACTGGTGCTTTGTGAAATAAGTGTATAAATACTTTCAGCTTGTGCTGCAACGCGCAAAGATTCCCGCGGTAGTGCGGCGGGTCTGTACGAACCTCACGTTCACGGCCGCTCACGCAAGCCGCCCTGCCGGCTGAAGTCGCCGTGATTAACCCGTCCCTGGGCGCGGTCTTCTGCGCTTGAGTGCGCTTCATGTCCAGGCGGCCACCGATTTCCGCCGATGCTGCAGTGCATGACGGCGTCGACCGGTCGTGCGCGTCATGTTCAGAAGCCAAATCGTCGATCGGTGAAATTTTCACGATTGTTTTTCCCGCGGCAGGATCCAATTTCATCGAACGGCAATCGCCGATCGTGGCGGGCCGGACGGCTCGCGCGGACGCGCAGGAGGTCGTATGCATCAGCCCTTCCGAATGACGGCAGGCGCCCTGTCCGCCGCGGCATTGGCGCTCTCCATGACGCTGTTGTGTGCGGTGCCGGCAGGCGCCCGCGCCCAGTCGGTCGGGATCACCATCACGCTCGACGCCGACACGGTCGAGATCCTTCGCGCCTGGCGCCGCCAGCAAGGGCTCGATCCGCCGGATGCGCAGGCCGACGAACGCGTCATGGAGTTGCTGCGGCGCCGGCAGCCCGCGAGGGCGAGGCCGGCCGTGGCCGCGCCGCCAGCGACCGCCACCGGCGCACGCGTTCAGCCCACGACGCGCCCCAGGCCGCCAGCGGCTCGCCCGAGGCCATCAGCCACGCGTCGGATCAACCCGCGCCGCGGCCCAGGCCGTAGCCACCGACGGGCACCGTCTGCGTGCCTTCGCCGAAACTCGCGATCAACGGCATGGCCTGCTTGATCGCCGCCTGCACGGCCGGCAGCGCGAGCGAGGCCTTGTGGCTGGCTTCGTCGGTCCAGACTTCGGTTATCCAGACCGTATCGGCCTGCTTGGGGTCGGTGGCGACGACATAGCTCAGGCAGCCCGGCATGTCGTCGGTGCAGTCGAGCAGCAAGGCCACCAGCGCATCGCGCTGGCCCGGAACGGCGACGAAATTTCCGATCAGTCCATACATGGCGGGCTCCGCAAAGTCGGGTCGCCATCTTCGTCCGGTCCGCAGACCGTTTTCAAATAGGGCGGCGTCCTGGCCCATCTCGGCCGCGCGCGGTCGTCTCGGCGATGCAGACCGCCACGCATCACGCAATGTCGAGGCTGCCATCTTGCGCCATCGCGGCGATTACCTGACATTGCCGCGTCTGCTTCCCTACACGTGAGGTTGTCATGTCCCTGCTCCTGCCCGGCGAACTGGCCTGGTACGTCACCGGCCGTTTTTACGCACGCCCTGATGGCAGCCTGGCCGATTACGGCTATTTCCTGCATCTGGCCGGCATCGAGGCCAGCCTGTTCCGGGGCAGTCCCGGTGAAGCGACGGCGCATTTCACCTTCGCCGCGGAGCCGTTCACGGGCACCGGCGTCAGCAACGGCAGCCTGAGCCTTGCGCTCGATCCGGTCGGCGATTTTTCGGTCTATCTGCAGACCGATCCCGCGGGTGATTTCGATGAACCATCGAGCTTCGCCCGGGGCCAGCGCATCGCCACGTTCCGGCGCGTCAGCGTCGTCGTCGGCACGACTGTCGACAGCAGCGCCAGCCCGGCGCAGCCGTTGATTTCTTCCAACGTATTTTCCGCCCGACTGCTGATCAGCGAGCCGTTCGAGTTCGCCGGCCGCCGCTACGACCTGCGCCACCAGATCGGCAAGGGCGTGACGCAGTTCGGCACCGCTGCGGCCGCCCCGCTGCCGGCGGCGCAGACGCCGAAGGACTATTCCGCCGTGGTCGCGTTCTCGGGCTCGGCGCTGGCATTGATTGCGGGCTGAGCGTGTCCGGTCGCGTCACGGCGCATCTGCTGGCGCTTGTGACGCCCCTGCGCAGCGACCAGGTCCGCCACGCATTCGGTCGCTGCCGAGAGATCGATCGGCGAAGCATCCTGCGCTAACGGCCGGAACGACGGCCAGCGATGCGCGCATCGCCGGCCGTCGGCAGGGCTAGGGCTGGTAGGTCACGTTGAGCTTCGCCGCGGCGCCCTTGTCGATCCAGACATAGTTCGTCGTGGTCGGATTCGCGCTGAAGCGCAACCGCAGCTGGGTGCGTCCGGTCCGGTTGATCGCGCTCAGGCCCGCGGCCGAGAACAGCGTGCTGGTCTGGCTGCCGCCGGTGAATGCGGCGATCTGAGCGACGCCGCTGGCTGTCGTTGCCGCCGACCAGTCTGTCGCCTCGATCGCGCACCCGACCAGGCAGCCGCTCTGCGCATCGACGAGCAGGGTGTTCCGGCCGGATTCGTCCATGGGTTGCCCGACGCACTGCGGTACGCCACGACGAGCGTGACCGCAGTGACGGTCGCATCGTCGGGGATGGCCGAGGTGTCGAAGGACAGCAGGCTGCGATTGAACAGGCCGTCGGTGCCGCGGCCGATCGCAAGCCCGTAGATCGATTCCAGCGTGCCGACCGCGGCGCTGCCACCGCTTGCATTGGCCTTGACGTAGCCGTCGTTGGCGTCTTCGTTGTTGAGGACGACCTTCACTGGCGTGCCGCCGCCACCACTGGTGCCACCGCTAACTGTCACGTTGACTGCGGCCGAGTTGCCGACGTTACCAGCGAGATCGTAGGCCTGCGCCAGCAGCACATGCGCGCCGTTGCTTGCGGTGGCTGCGTTCCAGCTCAGCGAATACGGCGCGGACGCATCGCTGCCGAGCAGGTTGCCGTCGAGCAGGAAGTCGACGCGATCCAGCCCCACGTCGTCGCTCGCGTTCGCGCTCAGCGTGACGGTGCCGCTGACGGTGCTCGCATCGGCCGGCGCGGTCAGCGTGACGCTCGGTGCACTGCCGTCGAGATCATCCAGGCCCCAGAAGCGCCCGATGTGATAGCTCGAGCAGATGTTCACATCGAGGATGTAGGCGCCGGCCGTGCCGCACTGGGTCTCGCCGCTGCCTGGGTCGACCGGCGTGCCGTGGCCCATGCCGGTGATGGCATAGGTTTCCACGCGCGGGCGGCCTGAAGTATCGCTGTATACCTTGTGCGGAAATCCGGCTACGGTGTCGGACACGTCGGCGCTCTGGTCGATACCATGCACGTTGGTCCACTGCTGCATCAGTTCGGCCTGGTTGGCCGGGCGCACGACGTAGTCCGCATCGCCGTGCCAGATCGATACCACCGGCCACGGGCCGCCCCAGCTGCTCGCCGCGCGGACCTTGTCGCCCCACTGGGCCGGGCTCAGGTCGGTGCCGGGATTCATGCAGGAAAACGCATTGGTCTGGCTCGTTGCGCAGCGGTAGGGCAGGCCCGACAGGATCGCGCCGCCGGCGAACACGTCCGGGTACGTCGCGAGCATCACCGCCGTCATCGCGCCGCCGGCCGAAAGCCCGGTCGCATAGACGCGGTCGCTGGCGCTGCCGTGGTCGGCTTTCATGCGATCGACCATCTGCTTGATCGACAGTGTCTCGCCTTGGCCGCGCGCGGTGTCGGCGCTCTCGAACCAGTTGAAGCAGGTGCTGGAATTGTTCGCGCTCTGCTGCTGCGGCAGCAGCAGCGCGAAATGCCAGCGGTTGGCGAGCAACTGCCAGCCGGTCTCTGCATCGTAGCTCGCTGCGCTCTGCGAACAGCCGTGCATGGCCACGACCAGCGGCGCGCCGGCCGGCAGGCCGGGCGGTACATATTTGAACATGCGCAGATTGCCGGGATTGGTACCGAAGCCGGTGACTTCAGTCTGGGCCAGCAGCGGCGCGGACGGGACAACGGCAGACAGCGACAGCAGCAGCGCCAGGCAGCGCGGCCTGGCAGACGAGCAGACGGACACGGACATGGCCACACCTCAGGGCAGGAAGGCGTGCGCAGTGGGCCATAGCGCCCTGCGCGCGCACAGTGTCCGAAGGGGAAAGCTGCGCTGCAGCATAGGCGCCGCGCTGCGGCGCTGCAGGATGGCCGGGTTCGGGGGGCGACACGCCGCGGTAGCCGCGCGCGACAGTTCGCCGCGACCACAATGTCCAATTCTCGCCTCTCGCACACGCGCATAACCAAATCTGCGGCGCTCGGCGATGATCGGACACGATTTGCGCAAGTAGCGCAACGCCGCAGTCGCGGAACACGGGCATGGCATCGGTACCATGAACTTCCCTCGTGCGCGGCGCGACGGAAGGTTGGTGAAATGAACACTTATATTTCGAAACACGTCAACGAGCGCGAGCATTATTTCTTCGCGCTGCAGCCACCATTGACGGCGCGCGCAGTCATGGTTGAGCAGCTCGATCGCGTCGTGCGCGAGCACGGGCTGGACGGGCGCTCGGTCAAGTTCGGCGACCTGCACGTCGCGCTGTGCGGAATTGGCCGCACAGAACGGCTGCGGGAGCCGGTGTTGCCCGCGTTGCAGCGCGCGGCGCGGGCCGTGCGCGCGGCGGCGGTCGATGTCGGTTTCGATCGTCTCGCGAATCTCCGCCTCGGCGGCGACCACCACGCACTGGTGCTGCGCGGCAGCTCGGCGACCGGCTCCGCACTGCGCATTCTGCGTACGATGATCGGGCGTGCCCAGCACGCGCACGGCCTCAGCCGGCCGGCGGTGTCGCGCTTCGAAGCGCACGTGATGCTGCGCCATGTGACGCGACCTCTGGCCGTGGAGATCGCGCTGGACACCGTGGCCTGGCAGGCACAGGAATTCGTGCTGATCCGCAGCGTCATAGGCCGCGGCGTGCACGAGATTGTGGAGCGATGTCCGTTGGAGGCAGAAAACAGTCTATAGCAGTGAGAAGCGGGCAAGGAGACGCGGCTTCGCGCTTGCTCGCTTCTCACTTCTCTCCACTCGCTACTTGCGCTTGTGGCCGGCCAGGGCAGCCATCGCGGTCTGCGGTTCAGGCGCTCGCGCCGGACTGGCGCAGCAGATAGTGCGCGCGATGCGGCAGCGCGGTACGCGCGATGTCGTGCGGTGTCGTGTTCTTGATGCTGAGGCCGGCGACGAAGCTGATTCCGGCGCGTGCATAGCAGTGCTGCACGAAGGCCGAACAGTACAGCGAGTTCTCGCGTGCGAGCAGGTTGTCGCGCTCGCGCAGGGTCGGGCGTGCGAGCGCGAGCAGCGTGCCGACGATTTCGCGCAGCGAGTAGCGCGTCGCGTCGGCGAGCAGGTCCAGTGCCGCGGCAACCACGCGGCGGCTCGCGTCCGCATCGAGGCCGAAATCCAGCACGGCGAGATTGGGCCATTCGGCCGTATCGGAATATTTCGCGAGCCGATTTTCCTGCGCGCCAAGACGTATCTGCTTGTGGCGCAGGTCCAGGTCGGATTCCAGCACCCACCAGTGGCCGTCGCTGCGCTGCTCGCCGAACAGGAAGGCGTGCGACCAGGCACTGCCGGCGACATCGTGGGTGATCAGGCGCTGCGCCTTGCGGATGCCGCGGTCGATCAGCGCGCTGCCGCCGGCCAGGCCAATACGTGCCGGTGCCGCATGGCGCTGCAGGAATGCCGCGTTGCTCTCGGTCGGATCGGTGTGATGGCGTGTGATGGCGGCGGCGGAGGGACTCGACATGGCGCGATTGTGCCGTTGCGCAGGCGGCGTGTCGAAATGCCTGCGCCCGCCTCGGTGCAGGCTGGCCGCCGTCGCGGCGCGCGGCCTAAGATGGCGCCCGTCCCGATCCGGAGTTCGTCATGCCCGCCTTCGTTGCACTGTTGCGCGCCGTCAACGTCGGCGGCACCGGCAAACTGCCGATGGCCGAACTCGCGGCGATGTGCGAGGCCTGCGGGTTTGCCGGCATCAGGACCTATATCGCGAGCGGCAACGTGGTGTTCACGTCGCGCAAGAGCGAGGCTGCGGTGCGCGACGCATTGGCCGCGGCACTCGAAGCCTATGCCGGCAAGCCAGTCGGCGTGTTCGTGCGCACGGCCGGGGAGATGGCCGCGGTGCTCGCCGCGAATCCGTTTCCCGAGGCCAGGCCGAACCGCGTCGTCGCGGTATTCCTCGACACGCCGCCACCGCGTGACTGCCTGGCCAGCGCCAGCCACGTCAAGGATGAGCAAATGGCACTCGGCGCACGCGAAATCTATATTCACTACGGCGACGGCATGGCCGATTCCAAACTGAAGGTCCCGGCCGCGAACGCCGGCACCGCGCGCAACATGAACACAGTGGCGAAGCTTGCGGCGATGGCCAAGGCATTGGCCTCGTGACGGCGACGCTCAGCCGGCCGCGCCCTGGTAGCGCCGCGACGATTCTTCCCAGCTGATCAGCGGCGCGCGGATCGTGCCGTCCGCGTCGGGTTTCGCGGCAAGCGGATCGACGAGTTCGATCGCGAACTCGCGGCCGTTCGCGTCGACGTCCTGCACGATCACGTCGAGCGTCGCCGACGCATCGCGTTCGGCGACGAACCAGTGCACGTTGCCTTCGATCGCGCTGATCGCGGCACTGAAGCCGGGCTGCGCCCGCGTATCCAGCCGCGGCCGTAGCAGCAGCGCATCGCCGTCGCGGCCGAGCCGGTCGTAGGTGCGCGCGTGCAGCCGGCCGCTGACCACGGCATGCGCCGACACCATGCCGCGATGGCCATGCGGCGTGATGACCTGGCCCTTGGCGAACACGAAGTACGCGGCGGCGAACGCGGCCTGTGCCGGGCCGCCGTCGATGTCGCCGAGGCGGATGAAGGTCTTCGCCGGATCCTTGCCCGCGCGCTGCATGGCCTGTAGCGCGCGATCGAACTGCAGCTGCGGCAGGTACTCGGCCAGCGGTGCTGCCGTGTTCACGGCATCGATCTCGCTGCGCCATTGCAGGCTGGTCAGCGTGTTCTCGCGCAGACGGCGAGACAGGGTTTCGACCTGGTCCAGCCAGTGCCGCACGTCGCCGGCGGCGGCCACGCGCGGCTCGGCGCGGAGCAAGGGCGCGCAGGCGAACAGGAGTCCGAGGCCGCCGGCCTCGGCGAGAAAGCGGCGCCGCGCCGGTGTCGGCGCAGGCGAACGGTGCGCGTGGGTCATGCTGTCGATCGCCGGCAACGGAGCGGCACTCAGACTCGCGCGCAATCCGGGCCGTAAACAGCAGGAATCGTGGCTTTTTCGTGGCGTTTGACAGGCCACTGCCGCACCTGTTTTTGCCTTCGCGACTGCTGACGCGCCCGGGAACGCGGGCGCTTCGGGGCCGGCACCGCGTACCGAGCTTGCGGCCGGAGCGAAGCCGCGCGTAGGGTTGCGCCGTATCGTCCTGTGCAACCCAGTCCAAACACCGGAGCTGCCATGTCCGAAGCCAAGACCCAGCCGACGAAGACGACCCTGAAGGAATTTCTCGCCGGCGTGGCCGATCCCGTGCGCCGCGCGGATTGCGCAACGGTAGCCACGCTGATGCAGCAGGCGACCGGCGAGAAAGCCGTCATCTGGGGCAGCAGCATCGTCGGCTTCGGGCGCTATCGCTATCGCTACGCCAGCGGCCAGGAAGGCGACTGGCCCATCGTCGGATTCGCGCCGCGCAAGAACGACCTGACGCTCTACATCATGCCGGGCTTCGACACGCGCGAGGATCTGCTCGCCGCGCTCGGCAAGCACAAGACGGGCAAGTCCTGCCTGTACATCAAGTCCCTGGCTGGCATCGACTTGGCCGTGCTCGCACAGTTGATCGAGCGTAGCGTCGAGGCGATGGAACCCCAGCGCGTGCGGTAGTTTGCTGCCGCGTCACGGCGCCACGGTCTGACCACTGACGGTACGACGGCGCGCCGCATCACTCGTTGGTGCGTTGCAGATCGCCGCTCGTCAGGTCGAGGCGCGCATGCAGTTGCCGGTCGACGGTACGGCTCGCGGGCTCGCCGGTTTCCTCACTGCCGCCCTCTCGCGGAAATTCGTAGCGCATCGACAGCGCGATGGCCACGCTGTCCTTGGCGGCTTTCCAGCTCACGGCGCCGAGTTCGCCGCCGAGCGCCCGACGCGGTTCCGGAAAGGTCATGCTCGAGACGTAGTACTCGGTGCGCCGGTTCGCGCTCACGGCGTGCGGGCGGAAGATGTACAGCACCAGCCCGGCAATGTCGTTGCGACCGACCGCGAGCACGGCCAGGCTGCCGTCGGCAAGCGTCTGTGTCTGCACGACTTCCTCGATGACGCCGGAATCGGAGAACAGCAGGCGGCGTACTGCCTCGGTGTCGCCCGGCGCGCCGTCCACCGCTTCGATCGAGGTCGCGCTTTCGCTGGGTTCGGAGTCGGCACCGTCGTCGGCCGCGGCTGAACTGTTGACGGCAGCCGGATCGAGCGCGGCGGTCGTGCCGTTCGCGTCGTGCGAGATGCGTCCGCTGTCGTCGATGCGGAACGCGGCGTTGTAGTCGGGCCGGGTCTGAGGCACGCGGTCGCTGCTTTGGAGCACGGTGAACTGGGCCGGACTGCGCAGATCGACGTTGCGCCGGTACTGCACGCTTTCGCCGCCGACCAGCATCTGGTCGCGCAGTGCGCCGTGCGTATCGGTAGTGAAGATCAGGTCATGGCGACGGCCTTCCGGCGCAAGATCCGTGTCGATGCGCAGCAGCCAGGTGGTCGCTGCGGTGCCCTGGGCAATGCGCAGCAACTGCACGCGTCCGTGCGCAACCGTGGACCAGCGCAGGTCCTTGTCGTCGCCGAGCGCCGCCTGGACTGCGGCATAGCGGCTGTCGTAGACGTCCGGCGAGGCGAAACGCGTATTTCCCAGGACACTGGCGATGCAACGCAGCCCGGTCGCGTCGAGCGGTGCCGCGGCGAATTCCTGGGTGTACAGCGAGGCCGCTGGCGCGATCAGCGCTGGCGCGGGCAGCGTGGAGAGGCAGCTCACGGGAGCGTTGGGAGGAACGGCGGAGGCAGTGGCTACGGGCGGTTGCGCCGGGCTGCAGCCGGCAATGACGAGCAGGGCCGGCAGCACACGCAGAAGACGAGAAGACATCGATCACTCCCTGACAGGTGGCTGCACTGGGCAGCGCAGTCCACTAGGCTGGAGCTTAGCCTGAGCTGAAGCCTGCCCGGCGTGATCCCGGTTAACCTACGCGCCCGCGCCACCGACTGCGCGCGCATCGATCAGGGGAGCCGTGGACGATTCGGCCTTGCAGGCGTTGTTTCTACCGTTTCTTGACGGCGCGCTGAGGCCGCCGGCCCGGCTGTTGTTCCTGCGTGCGCGTAACGGGCAGGGACTGCAGCAGTTTCGCTCGTTGCATTCGGCTGTGGCCATCGTCGCCGAGCAGAGCTTCCGTCCGTTCGCCGATGCCTTGCCGCTGCACGGCGTGGAGGTGACCGCCCAGGCGGTCGGGCGCTTCGACGCGGTGCTGCTGCTGCCGCCGCGCCAGCGCGGCGAGGCGCGCGCGCTGCTGGTGCGCGCGCTCGAACATGCCACGCCGGGTGGACTGGTGCTGGCGAGCGTCGCGAACAATGAAGGTGCGCGCGCGATCCAGGCGGATCTCGAAGCGCTGGCCGGTCCCGTGGCGCAGCTGTCCAAGCACAAATGCCGTGTGTTCTGGCTGCACGTCGACGCGGCGCGCATCGATAGCGCGCTGGCGCAGCGCTGGAAGGATGAGGAAGCGCCGCGGCTCATCGCCGACGGGCGTTTCCAGAGCCGTCCCGGGCTCTTTGCGTGGGACCGCATCGATGCGGCATCCGCCCTGCTCGCCGCGCACCTGCCACCGGATCTCGCCGGCCGCGGCGCCGACCTCGGTGCGGGCTACGGCTATCTGTCCTGCGAAGTGATGCGGCGTTGTCCACAGGTTTCAGAAATTCACCTGTATGAAGCCGAGGCGCGCGCGCTGGAACTGGCGCGCGAGAATGTGGCGCGCTGTGCGGCGGACCTGGTGGCCGCGCCGACGCCGCAATTTTTCTGGCACGACGTCGCTCGCGGCCTGCCGCAGCGCTACGACTTCATCGTGACCAATCCGCCGTTCCACCAGGGGCGAGCGGACCAGCCCGAACTCGGCCGCGCGTTCATCCGCGCCGCGGCCAGGGCGCTGGCCGAGGATGGCCGGCTGCTGCTGGTCGCGAACCGGCACCTGCCCTACGAGCAGGAGTTGCAGCGACAGTTCACGCGATCGCAGGTGCTCGCCGACGCGCAGGGATTCAAAGTCATCCAGGCACAGGGACCACGCCCATGAAACTGCTACGCCTCATCGCCAATCTCGGCTACGGCAGCCGCCGCGAGATCGCCGGCTGGTTCCTCGACGGCCGCATCACCGATGCGAACGGCGCGGTGCTGGACGAAGAAACGCGCGTGGATCCGGCGCAGGTGCGCATCGACGGAGAGCCGCTGGATCCGCCGCCGGGGCTGGTGCTGATGCTGCACAAGCCGGTGGGCTATACCTGCTCGACCAAGGACCCGGGGCGGTTGATCTACGATCTGCTGCCGCGCCGCTACCGCTATCGCGATCCGCTGCTGTCGCCGGTCGGGCGGCTCGATCGCGATACCTCGGGCCTGCTGCTGCTGACCGACGATGGCGGCCTGCTGCACCGGATCATTTCGCCGAAGTCTCATATTTCCAAATGCTACGAAGCGACATTGGCGCAGGATCTGCGCGGCGACGAGGCTGCCGTCTTCGCCAGCGGCGGCCTGCTGCTGGAATCGGAGAAGACGCCGCTGCTGCCGGCGCCGATGGAGACGCTGCAGCCGCGGCTGGCGCGCCTGACCCTGCACGAAGGCCGCTACCACCAGGTACGCCGCATGTTCGCCGCCGTCGGCAACCACGTCGCGGCGCTGCATCGCTTCCAGGTCGGCAATCTGGCACTCGATGACTTGCCCGCGGGACAGTGGCGCGCGCTCGACGCGACCGACATCGATCGCCTGTTCGGCCGCGCGTGAGGGGGGCCGGGGCGCGGCGCGGACTCAGACTGCGGTTTCGCTCGCGACACCCTTGTCGGTGATGACGCGGCGGGCCAGGCGCGTCTCGCGGTGCGCGATGTAGATGTTGCTGCCGACGATGATGGCCGCGCCGACGACGGTCCAGAGGTCGAGCTTTTCGGCGAACAGGAAATAGCCGAACACGATCACGACCGGCAGTTGCAGGAAGCTCAGCGGCGTCAGCGCCGACACTTCGCCGAGCTTGAGCGCGCGCGTCCACAGCAGGTGCGCGACCGTGCCGAAACCGCCGGCCAGTATCACCCACAACCAGGATTCCGCATTCGGCCACTGCCATACGGGAAGCGCTGCCGGCAGCGCTAGCAGCACCCACAACCCGGTCGTGATCAGCACGATGGCGTCGGGATGCTCGGTGCGCGAAAGATACTTGATGCTGATCGCGACGGTGCCGCTTAGTGCCGCGGCGAGCAGCGCCACCAGGCTGACCGCGCTGAAATCCGCCGCGCCTGGCCGTACGATCACGAGCACGCCGATGAAGCCCAGGAGCACGGCGGTCCAGCGTCGCAGGCGTACGACTTCGCCGAGGAACAGCACGGCACCGATGGTCACGAACAGCGGCGTGGCGTAGGACAGCGAGATCGCCTGCGCCAGCGGCAGATGCACCACGGCCCAGAAGCCGGCCAGCATCGAGACGATGCCGATGCAACAGCGCAGCACGTAGAAGCCCCACTTATTCGTGCGCAGAAAGCCGGGGCCGTGGCGCAGCAGCAGCGGCAGGGCGAAGAGGAAACCGAACAGGCTGCGGAAAAACGCGATCTCGAACGCATGCAGCTGCTTGGAAGCGAGGCGGATCGTGACCGTCATGAAGCCGAACAGCACGGCGCTCGCGACCATCAGCAAAGCGGCCCTGGCAAGCGGGGAGGAAGCGGCGGGCGCCGCTTCGGCAGGAGCATTCACGGCGGTACCGCGGCAGAGCGAAGCGGGCAGGGTAGCGCGGACGCGTGAAGCGCCGACAGGGCCAAAGGTCGGGGGTGGGGCGGGGCCATGACGGGCGCGGTCGGCGCGATGTGTCTGCAAGGTGCTGCCGTCATGCGCCAGCGCCGGTGTCCGTGGCCGAGTAGCGGGCGCAAGGTTTGCGCGTCGCAGCCGTCATGCCTTTGCAGCACCGATAGTCGATACGTATACTTTCTGGCCGATGCAGGCGCCGCGCTGCGCATCGTCGTCCAGTCGCAAATCCCGTCTCTTTCTCTGTTGCAGCGACCACATCCGGTGTCGGTCGCAGCAATTGCTTGTGCGTCGTGCTCAATTCCGAAGACGTGCGAGTGACGGGGCGGTGGGTCGGGAGACGTCGCGCACCACGGCGCCGGGAAGGCCCAGTGCAGACGGTCGCGATCGCTCCGTTTTCCGTCAACGGCATGAGCCTGTGCCTACGCGGCAGACGGCGTCCGGCGGTGAGCGTGATCATCTTTTGTCCGATATGTCGTGAATACCGATGTAGGTGTCCGCTTGCGGGCGGTATCCAATCGTCGGGTCTTGGTTTTCAAGAGGGGTTTCCATGGGTTTCAGCAGGTTCTTCCGATCGCCGCGCGGCACCGCCGGCGCGTCTTTTGTCGGGTCTTCGGCCAGCCGCGGCGCGCTGACATGGGGGCGGGGTATTTTTCGCGGACTCCTGCGCATCGCCCTGCTGATAGCAGTGGCCGGTCCGCTGTGCGCAGCGCCGGAAAACGTGGATCTGGGCTTCATGGGTCTGGGCGAGGCGCAAGGGGTCTGCCGCAGCGCCAATACTGCGGCCTGGCAGTCGGGTGTTGCGCTCGCGCAGCCGGGCCGCTGGTGGAATCCCAAGCGCTACGGAACCGGCTGGGACCTGGTCTACAGCGACGACCGGAAGCAGCTCAAGGTGTTCCTGTACACGTACAACGCGAACGGCCATCCGGTCTGGCTCGCGTCGAAGATGATCCGGATCGACGAGGCGACCGGCGATTTCTGGCGCGCCGATCTCTACGAGTACACCAAGAATGCGGCGACCGGCGTCATCGACATGAACAACGATGTCGGCGACGTGTATTTCCGCTTCTTCCGCGACGATCCGTCGCGCATCGCGATGCGGTGGCACTGGCGGGATATTCCGATGCCACCCGGCACCAGCTACTTCGAGGAATGTCTCAACGATCTGACACGGCTGAACCCGACGTACTACACGGGCACCGCCGCAGCGCTCGAGACCAAGCAGTTGTTTTCGCCATCGCTCACGTCCGGTCTCAACCAGACGTTTTCAGGCTACTGGTCGGATACCAACAACATCGAGGCCATACCCGGCGTGGTCATGACGATCATGCAGACCTCGCTCGGCAACGACGAAGGCAAGCTCGGCGAAGCAGCGGTCTGGCTCACCTATAACGAAACGCCCGAGGTCATCAACGGCGTGTCGACGAAGCGCCCGGTCTTCATGCAGGCACAACGCCGGAATTTGCGCCCCTCGCTGCCGTTCGAGACCGATTCGTTCGAGCTGTTTTTCCATTACTCGCAGTCCGGCTATCCCGGATTCCCGACGGTCGATTGCCCGGCGCCGGGCAACGATGTGACGAGCTGCGTCAGCAACATCCCTATCGGCACCTACGAGCGTACGTTCCGTACCGACAGCAACTACCGCACCGTGAGCGTCAAGTACACGCTCAACGGCGTGGACTCTGCCGGCTACGTCACCGTGTCCAATGGTGGCAGGCCCGCGGTGAAGCTGCGCAGTCAGTTTCCGCCGGTTGGCGGTCAGCCGAGCACGCAGTCGTCGATCCACCACCGCACGACGCGCCTGCAGGACATTTCAGTCAATCGCTATGTCTGCGGCCTTGCGGCCACCGTGCCGCCGAACCCGCCGCCGACTTGCGACATTTTTGTCAGCTGGTCAGGCAATAACGTTGGCAAGCCGTGGAAGCGCGACCTCGGCGCGTTGCGCTATGACGCAGCGCCGATCAGCACGGCCGACGTCGGCATCGAATCGGTCAAGATGAGAGCGGGCGACCGCTTCCAGCTGGAACTGTGGTCGGGCGTGCCGGGCGCACCGGGTGCCGTAATGCTCGACAAGGCGCCGGAAATCCGCGGCGTGCTGCTGGATTCGGCAAATCCCGGTGCCATCACGGTGCCGGACGCCGATCCGATATCCAACCAGGAAGATCTCGGCGCGCATGTCGCGACGGTCGGTGCCGTCGCCGGCAGCGCCGACGTCAGCGGCGGCGCTGCCAGTTATACCGTGCCGATCGCCGTGCCGCCCGGCCGCAATGGCATGCAGCCGTCGGTGTCGCTGAGCTACAGCAGTCGCGGCGGAAATGGCGTCGCCGGACTGGGCTGGAGCCTCGGTGCGGGCAGCAGCATCCATCGCTGCCCACGTACGCAGGCGCAGGACGGCGCGCCACGCGGCGTGCGGCTCGACGCCGAGGATCGGCTTTGTCTCGACGGGCAGCGTCTCATGTCGGCACCGAACGGTGGAATCTACGGAACGCCTAACGCGCGCTACCGCACCGAAATCGACAGCTTCGCGCAGGTCGTTCAGAGCGGCAGCCTGGCGCTCGGCGATGTCTGCTTCACGGTGCAGCAGAAGGATGGCCGCATCCTGACCTATGGCTGCATGCCGCCGAACCAGCACGTCTGTGCAGGTGGCGTGCCGCCACGCGTACGTCCGAGCGAAAAGAGCGTCGAACTGTCCTGGTTGCTCAGCCGAGTGGAGGACCGCAGCGGCAATACGATGGAGTTCTGCTACGAGAGCGGCGCGGACACGAGCGAGGTGCTGCTCAAGAAGATCGCCTACACCGGCTCGACGCTGGGCGGTGCGACTGTGTCGGTAGCCACGCCGACGCGCTCGGTCGTCTTCGACTATCTCGCGCGGCCGACAGATTGGCGCGGCAATGACCGCAGTTCGTCGTGGATCGCCGGCGGCGGCCTTCAGCAGTCCAGGCGCCTGACCGAGATACGCACTTATTCGCCAGATTCGGAGTTGCCGCTGCGGGTATACGAGCTGGACTACAAGGACATAGCAGTGTCCGGCCTGCAATACAGCTATACCAGCGGACGCAGCCTGCTGCGCCGGATAACGGAGTGCGCCTACGACAGCAGAGGCACCAGAACCTGCCTGTTGCCGACGGAATTCAGCTGGTCGGACGGCAACTGGATGTACGAGAACCGCCGCTTCGCCGTATCCGCGCCGGGCGTACAGCAGACCGCGCCGACGACACCTCCACCTGCCGGTGAGGAAGAGCACTACGTACCGGAGTACCGTCGCAACCGCATCGAGGCGACCGGCGATCTCGACGGCGATGGTTCGCGCGAGTGGTGGATCACCAAAACGTGGTACGACGGCATGTGGCGTACACAGGTGCAGCTTGCGAAGGTCAATGCCGACCGCGTCACGCAGGGCGTGGCAACGATCACCGACCTCCCGCCCTTCGCGCGCACCGCGGATCTCGACGGCGACGGCATCGCCGAGCTGCTCAGCGGCACGACGATATACAAATGGAAACATGGGCGCGGCGCGCCGCTGTGCGACGGCGGCGCCGCGACCTGTACCGTGACCGCTGCCAGCCGTTTCACCATCGTCGCGACGAATCTGCCGGCTGGCAGCCTCGACAGCGTCGAAGGCATTGCCGACTTTAACGGCGATGGCGCGCCGGACATCCTCATGCACGCCGCTCCGCTGAACCCGTGTCCGGTTTCCAGCATCGCGCCACAAGGCGCAGACGGTGAACTGCCGAGCGGCTGCACGCCGCTGTACGTCCATCTGAACACCCGGCCGGGCGCAATAACGACGAACACAGCGAGCTTCGCGTTCACGCTCAAAGCGATGATCGGCACAATGTCGAACTACGGCGGGCTGGCCGAATCGGTGCAGCACCTGACCGACTTCGATGGCGACGGCCTGACCGACGCAGTGATTGCGCGCCCGAGCGGTGTTACGCGAGTCCTGCGCACGACGCAGAGCGGAAGCGTCCTCGGCAGCATCGAACTCAGCTTGTCCGATGCCGGTTTCAGCGGCGACACGAGCAACCTGCGCTGGCTCGACGTCAACGGCGACGGTCTCGATGATGCGTTGAGCGTGCTGCTGCCTGACTCGGTCGCTGCCTGCGAGCGAGAAGGCCAGTGCCTGGGTTTCTGGAAACTTCAGATCAACAACGGCGGCAAGCTGCGGGATGCGGCGATGCTGACCGGTTCCACCACCGCGGGACTGCGCTTTGGCTCCGTGCGTGGCAGCAGCACGCCGACACTGCGCTATTTCGGCAAGCTGCTGTCCTCGGACATCGATGCCGACGGCCGCGGCGACCTGCTGTACCCGGCGCGCTTCGCGGCGCGCCTGTGCTTCGGCGCTTACCTGCCGCACAGCCGGTTTCTCGCGCCGCGTCCGGCCAAGGATTGTCCTGTGCAGCAAGGGCACGGCGCGACCTGCGAAGCCGACGTCTGCGCTGCCCCTCCGCCCGAGGACGGCGATACCTGGGATGAACATCCCAGTGGCGCAAAGATCGGCGCCGCCGATGCCTTCCGCAGTGGCCTTGGCGCCTTCGACCCCAGCGTCTATCGCTTCAACGCGATCCGTTTCGTGCAGACCGGCGCCAACGCGTTCCGCCTGCAGATCGACGAAACGCCGGTCATCGCCGCGACCTCGGTGCTTGGCAATCAGGCCGGCCGCATCGACGACTATTTCGGCGACGGGCTGGCCGATGTGGTCTCCGACGTCACCTGTCCGCTGCGCCCGAACGCGCTGTTTGCGCTGAACACCTGCTCGCTGGCCGCCGGTGGCATGGCCGGACCAGGCCTGCCCGACGGCAGCAGCTTCATCGACAGCGCCCAGACGATCCGCATGAGCGATATCGTCAGTTCGTCGAATATCAACCTGCTGATCAACGAAAATCAGGGCGACGGCGCGCGCAGCGGTGCTTCGCCGATGTTCCCTGATCTGATGGTCACCGCGGTCAACGCGTTCAAGGAGCGCGCGCAATGGGACTATTACCCTTTGTCGAGTGCGGCCGGCCGCAGCGGCACGGATTTCCCGCTGTACCAGATCGACGGCGACTACGTCGACGCCCGCCACTTCCTGTTCCAGTCGTCGATGCCCGTCGTGTCGGTGTTGGCGCGTTCGCATGCGGCGACAGGCGGCGCGAGCGGCGTGCCGGCGGCTGGTACGCGCAGCGTGCGCTATGCCTACGGCGGTGCGATGTACCACAGCGAAGGCCGAGGTTTTCAGGGCTTCCGCACGATTGCCAGTGAAACGATGGGTGCGCCTGACCGCACTATCCGTACCGTCACGACCTTCCACCAGAAATTCCCGCTTACCGGGCGCATCGAGCGAGTGGAATCGCGCGTGCCGCAGGTTGTGGGACCCAACGGGGTGGTGTCGCTGGAGAATTTCGCCTGGCGCTGCAACCGCGCCCACCGGCTGCAGGGCTGCCCTGGGCAGAACGGCGCAGCACTGACACCGGACCAGATCTACTGGCCCTTCCTCAGCAGTAGCGTCAAGGAGACGTACGACCTGGCCGCCGCCGAAGCGGGCTCCGTTGCGCTGCCGGTGTCGTCCACGATCACGCTCAATGCCAAGTCGTCGGGTCTGTTGTCCGGATGGGACGCCTACGGCAACCTGACCGACCAGCAGGTGACCACGCGCGATGGTTCCGGCGTGGCCAACGGCGAGCGCTACTACCTCGCCACGCATATCACGTCCACGATCAACACCTTCGACACGTCGACAGCGCGAATTGATGAGTGGTGGCTCAACAAGCAGATCGACAGCCGGGTCCAGGCCACGGTGAGCTACCACGGGCGCACCGCGCCGGACGGAATTTCCCTGGCGCCAAAGGAAATCCTCAAGCAGTTCGAGTGGGACACGGCCGACCGCATGTTGAGTGCGTCGACCGTGACGGATCCGCTGTCGAATACCTACGTGCGGACCGCATACACCTATCCGACGCCGAGCCTGGGATTGCCGGACTCCACCACCGTCAGCGACACCGGGATCTCGCCCGTACGGGTTACGCGCGCGGGCTACAGCGACGACGGCTATTTCCCGGTGTCGACCACGGCCGTGATCAGCGCGGCGACGCCGTCGCTGAACCACACGTCCACGGCCCAGGTGCGCGCGAGCGACGGTCAGCCCATCACCACGACCGACGCGAACGGCATCGAGACGCGAAATCAGTACGACGCGTTCGGTCGTCTGATCCATAGCCGCACCTACGGCAACAGCGGTCTGGCGCTCGCGCCAGCGAGCGAAGTCAGCCTCAAGCCGTGCGGCACGACGTATCCGTGTTCGGCCGCCGACGAAAACTTTGCGACCTATTACCAGTCCGTGGTTGCCGATGGCGCGCCGAGCCAGCGGATCTGGTTCGACCTGCTCGGGCGCGAGGTCAAACGTGCGACGCGCGGCTTTGACGGGCGCTGGGTCAACGTGTCGACGCGCTACGACACGGGCGGCACCGCCAGCCAGATCTCGGCGCCGTACTTCACCGGCGAGACGCCCCTGTATACGCAGATCACCTACGACCGCCTGGGCCGCATGAAGAGCAAGCGCGCGCCGGTGGCGGAACTCAATCCGGTTCAAGGCGACGTCGTGACGACGTACACCTACGACGGGCTCGAAACGCGCATCCAGGTCAGTCCTGTCAACGGGACCACGGCTTGCGAATCGAGTCCGAACCTGTGCCTGACGATGTCGCGCCAGCACAATGCGCTGGGCCAGCTCATGCGCACGACCGACGCGCACGCCGGCCGCACCGACTACTGGTTCGATCCGATGGGCAGTGCGGCGGCGCTGCGCGATGCGAACGGCAAGGCGACGCTCGCCAGCTACACCAGCTTTGGGCATCGCCTGACCTCGAGCGATCCGAACCAGGGCAACTGGAGCTTCACGTATGACGCGCTGGGCGGATTGCTGACGCAGACCGACGCGCGCGGTGTGAGGACGAGCGTGGTGCAGCGTGACGCACTGGGCCGCGTGCTTCAGCAGCAGCGCGAGCCGACGCTGCCGTTCGTGGTGAACGGTCCGCTGACCGACGAGAAGGTGCTGGACCGCTGGACCTACGACAGCGCGGGCATCAAGGGCGCGCTGGCGCAGGTGCAGCGTCAGACGGTCAAGAGTCACGAGAACTTCAGCGCGCAGACGCCGGTGGCCTGGCAGGAAAGCTACGGCTACCGGCTCGACAGCGGCCGGCTGTACACGCGCACGACGTCTTCGCAGGGCGGGCCACTCGTGCCGTTGACGCACACCTACGCGTACGACGGGTACTACGGGTATCTGAGCGCGGTGACGTATCCGAACGCACCGCAGCCGCTGACGGTGTGGAAACGCTATACCCGCTATGGCGCACTGTCAGGTCTGGTGGACGCGCGGATGATGACGCCGCTGTGGTCGATGAGCCAGGCGGACGCGTACGGCAAGCCGACGCAGGAGCAGTTCGGCTATGCGCTGAGCGGCACGACGACCTATAGCCGTTCGACGGGTCAGATGCTGACGCAGGGCTGGGTGCCGTTCGACCGGCCGACGTTCCCGGGCAATGTGGAGACGATCGGGTACGGCTACGACGTGCTGGGCAATCTGGTGAGCCAGGAACGCAAATGGCGGCGCTATGACGTGGGCCGTGGCTACGCCAATGTCCTGCTGGACACGGGCATGTCCAACTACCTGGGCGCGTCGAAGGAAACCTATCGCTACGACGGCCTGCAGCGGTTGCTCAGCGTTGATCGCGCGACGGGTACGAGCACGGCCGAGGCCAATCCGTTTCCGTACGGACCGACGACGACAATCAACTACCAGTACGACGCGGTGGGGAACATCAGGTCGAAGTCGGATTTTGCCGACAGCTACACCTACGGCACGGCGGCGACGCCGGGGGCTGTGGGCACGGGCGGGACGCCAACCCAGGGCGGCGCGTGTGGCCCCAACGCGCTGTGGCGGACCGTGGACACCGGGAGCAATCTCACGCGCGACTATCGCTGCGACAACAACGGCAACCAGGTCGGCGAGACGATGACGGGTGACCGGCTCGGCACGCGCGCATTGGTCTTCGACGGCGCTAACCTGCCGACGAAGATCGACCATACCGATCCGTGGCCAACCGCCAACAGTTTTGGCGGCCATGTGAGTTTCGCCTACGGCCCGGACAACGCGCGCTATCGGCGTACCGAGAGCTCTGGCCTCGTCATCCACTACGGTGCCGATGGCTACGACCAGCAGATCAGCCACAACCAGACGCTGCACCGCATCGACCTGGGGCCAGTCCTCTACACGCGGGTCGTCACGGAAGGTCAGGGCGGTGCGCCCGCGATCGCCGCACCGGCCCAGGTCGCGTATCTGCTGCGCGACCGGCTGGGTTCCACGATCGGGATGGCCGACCGCTGGGGCGACTTCAATGGGACCGACCCTGGCGTGATCTTCGACACGGGCAATGCCGATGGCCATCAGCGGCGGTTCTACGACCCGTTCGGCGCGCCTTCGGAGCCCAACTTCACGCGCAACACGCAAATGCCCGAACTGCGCTGGCACCCCTACAGCCCGATGAACTGGCGCGGCTTCACCGGCCACGAACATCTCGACGGCTCGCGCCTGATCCATATGAACGGGCGCGCGTTCGACTACCGCAGCGGACGCTTCCTGAGTGTCGATCCGATCGTGCAGGCGCCGGGCAATAGCCAGAGCCTGAATCCGTATTCGTATGTGTTCAACAATCCGCTGAGTGGGATGGATCCGAGTGGGTATGCGTCAGTCGACGCCGGTTCGATCTGTGCACGCGGCGCAGGCGTGTGCGGCGCCGTGCTGGGCACCGACGGCCTAGCCGCGATGAGCGCGATGACCGTCTCTCGGCCCACGCTGAGCCAGCTTACGCAGATGGCGGTCGATCGGACCGCGGCGTTCAGTACCGGGGTTCTGCGTAACGGTGCGGACGGCGGGCAGGGCGCGAATGGCGCGGGCGGTGCGGCCAACCAGCAGGCGGAGCCGGCGGACCAGGGAGCGCAGGGCAACAGGGAGTATGCCGTTCCGGTGGATGGCGTGCATCGGGCCACGCCGCCGTCGCTGAGCGACTACCTCAGGGCAGGTGCCAACGCCACCAATGATCCGGTGGCAAGACTTGCCGAGGGGGCCTTGACCAGTGGCGCGGAGCTCTACACCGCTGTCACGGGTGGCTTCGGTAACGGGATCAATCCGTACACCGGCGATCATATGAATCGCGAAGAGCGAACCTCGGCCATTGGGCAAAACATCTTCTTCTCGCTGATCGGGTTGGGTGGGCGGGGTGGAGCGATAAGATCCATCACGTCAGGCTCTACAGATGCTGCATTCGGCGGAGCGCTGTACTCTCCCGACAAGCTTCGTCAGCTTGTTGCGTATCTCGAACGACGTGGCGTTTCTGTTTATGGAACCGAAAGAAATCCAAGATTTACTGCGCGTGCGGACGGTTCGGGGATGATGGAGATCCCAGCTAGTCCAACTGCCCTTCAAGTTAAGCATGAGCTGTCACACTATCTGGACTTCAGGAACATGGGCTACGACGCATATAGAAATCTGGGTCGGGCAGGCCGCGAAGCGGCTGTATTGCAAAGGCTTCAAAACAATCGGATTTGGCCTGCGTTGAATAGTGCGGAGCAAAATTTCTCAATCAACTATGTGGAGCGCCTTCGGCGCGCGGAGTGAGAAAAACGAATGGAAACTAGTGAAGCAATCGCGATCGCGGCATCCTTCTTACTGAGGAATGGAATTCCTTTTGTTGAGCCGGGAAAGGCTAGTCCAAGACCTGACGGTCTCGTCGAGGTGATATTCATGATCCCCGAAGCACTCAACCCTGATGTCGTGGTTGACCCGCCCGATGTTTGGGTGTTGGTTGATCCGTCCTCCGGAATTGCTTCTCTTATTACAATAATGTAAAAATCAATTTAATTTATTATGTAACTTTTTTGGACATTTGCCCATCTATCCATCCCGCGCTCTATAAAAAATCCTTCGTGCATCGTTAAATCTAATGCTGAACTACCTTGGAATTGAAGTTTTGGGCGAATTTCGTTTAGCTGCGGTCAGTCGATGATGTCGAAGTCCCGGCACTACAAGATCAGCGACGATGGATGACATTCGTACGGCGCGAAAGGTCATCGAACGGCGAGGTAACTGATGAGTACCATCTCAAGGCTCTGCGCTTGGTTTGAACGCCAATGCGTCGATGATTGGCATGAAGACCACGGAATCAAAATCGACACATTGGATAATCCGGGTTGGTCGCTAAAAGTTGATCTCCGAGGGACGGCGCTAGAAAAAGAAGTCTTTCAAGATGTTAAAGTTGAGAAATCTGATTGTGATTGGTTCGTCGCTCGCAAGAGGGGTGAGATTTTCGAATCTTTCGGTGGGCCAAAAAATCTTGACGATATGATTGTGAGCTTCCTTGCCTGGGCTGAATAGTTTCCTGCTGTCCCGTCCACACTGTCCACATCGATTTTCCCAGGCCGGTGTGCGTGTTTTTCACGCCAGTGCCGTCGTTACCTGCCTGCCAAAAGCGAGCTGCCAGATGAAGAGACTGCTTCGCCCGCGCTACCGCAAGCGCTTTTTGGATTCACCTACCCATCGACACCGGCTCGAGGCGCAGTTACCCCTTGGGCAGTGACTTGCCATCCGCCTAGGGGTGAAGCAGCACCAGACGCGCTATATCCAGAGCAATATCAGCCGACCAGCCCCAGTATCGGGCGAGCCAATGCTCGATGGTCCTGGTTGCTTTTGCACGGTAAGCGCCGCCTCAGCGCCGTACTTGCTAAACCGACGCCCCCAAGAGATGGGACCGTAGCGGATTCTCGGCGAAACATTCTTTCCACAGTCGCGGCGTGAGCTCTGCGACGCGCGACTGGGGGTGTTCGGCAACGCGCTGCAGCACGTCAACGAGGTAGGTATAGGGGGCGACGCCGTGCAGGCGGCAGGTGATCAACAGGCTCTGCACGATGCCCACGCGCTTGGTTCTGCGCAACGGTGCGGGCGGCGGGCAGGGCGCGAATGGCGCGGGCGGTGCGGCCAACCAGCAGGCGGAACCGGCGGACCAGGGAGCGCACGGCATCAGGGAGTACTCCGTTCCGGTGGATGGCGTGCATCGTGCCACGCCGCCGTCGCTCAGCGACTACATGAGGGCAGGTGCCAACGCCACCAACGACCCTGTAAAGCACCCGGCTTTGCCGGGGGATACTTGCATGAGCGACACTCGTGTTGGTCCGCCCGTAGTCGGCCCCGGTCCGCACGGTCCCAATATTTTCCTCGACCGGGTGTCACGGTGACCAGAAAGTTCGCCGAACAGTTCAACGCAATATTCCAGGCGATCCCATGAGCACACGCAAATCAGATGCCAGAGGCTATCTCCGCTGGATCATCGCCAGTGACTACTACGACGGCGCGACGGTGGGGATAGGGGAACGTGCCATTGACGGCGTAGCGGTATGGTTCCGAGTGGTTGCGTGGGACGACGAGCAGTGGCAACGAGTCTTCGCAAGTACGGCCGTCGAGTTGTCACTTGCAGAGCAGCTTGTGCTTGAGCTCGAGAAGACCGAGTCGAGGAAGTCGCCATTTTGGTTGCCTGGGCCGCCGTCCGCTACGCCGGGCACCAAGAAGGGCTGGAGTGAAATCGCACACGCTGCAACTCGATCGGAAACTTGGCGGCTGGTCGAAGCACACGATCTGAATGAACCATCGGCAGAGCATTCTGTAATGCGGGCCGACGTTCCGCGAGTGCTTGCCTGTGTCCGCGCCGGATCGGTCCTCGGGGCAAATGGTCCCTCGCTGACGGACAGCTTCCTGCAACAAATCCGTTCGCAGGCAGGATAGTGTCACTACGTTCCACCAGATCCCGCTGACCGGGCGCTTCGAGAACGTGGAAGCGCGTGTGCCGCAGGTCGCTGGCATCAACGGGCGGCTGTCGCTGGAGAATTTCGATTGGCGCTGCATCCTGGCCGGTGTCCCGAGTTACTGCAAGGATGCCTTGCGCGCCCCGGCGACAGTTTCATATGCCGATTTGCGCAATGAGTCAGGGCGGCGGCCGTCGTCACCTTTTTCTGCGCCGCCCTACACAGGGGCTGTTCGATGAACTCCGTAACTGCACGTCGTTTGTCCGCCTGCGCCGCTATCGCCATCTGCTCGTTGTATGCGCTGGCGCGGACAGGATTCGCGATCGCCGGACCGTATGCCTATGTGCCGGTAGCGAGCAGCTACACCGTGTCGGTGATCGATACCGCGACCAATACCGTGGTCCATGATGTTCCGGCGGGGGAGGGACCCATCGGCGTCGCGGTCAGTCCTGATGGCTTGCGCGTCTACGTCGCGAGCCAGAATGCGCACTCCATGATCGTGATCGATGCCTTGACCGATGCCGTGGTCGGGACGCTCGCGCTTGCGTCCGATCCCTTCGGTCTCGCGGTCACGCCGGATGGATCGCAAATCTATGTGACCTTGTCCGGCATGGACGCGATCGCCGTCGTCGATGCGCAGAGCTTCACCGTCGTGGACACCATTAATGTCGGCATGACGCCGCGCGCCATCGCCTTCACGCCGGATGGGGGCAAGGCGTACGTCGCCAACCAGAACGGATCGAGCGTGTCGGTCATCGACACGCAGGACAACAGTGTGACCCGGACGTTGCAGACCGGCGGATTCGCACTCGCCACCGCAGCCAATCCTGCGGGCACGCGCGTCTACGTCGCTGTGTCCGGTGCCGGAGCGGCAGGCGGTCTGTTCGTAGTCGATACGGCCACCGACGCGATCATTACCTCGATTCCGGTCGGGGAAGCGCGCGGCGTCGCTGTCGCGCCGGACGGCCGCGTCTACGTGAGTCATGACGACAGCGTGTCGATCGTGAATCCCGGGACGAATACGGTGGCGACGACCATTCCGACGGGGGAAACCGCCTATGGCGTTTCCATCAGCCGCGACGGTGCCCGTGCGTATGTGGTCAACACGAATGGTCATTCGGTTTCGGTGATCGACACGGCGCTGGGTTCGGTAGCCGCGACGATTCCTTTGGCCGGCGGTGCCTTCTCGCTCGGCAATTTCGTCGGGCCGCCGATCATGCCTCACCCGCCCGCGTTGCTCGCGGCCAGCGGACGGCACCGCGCGGTCCAGCTCGATTTCGATGCGCCGCGGGACGGCGGTTCGTCGATCATCGAATACACCGCGACCTGCGGCGCATCCAGTGCGATCGGAGCCGCGTCGCCGCTGATTGTTGCCGGTCTGAACAATGGGACGACTTACTCGTGCTCGGTTTCTGCCAGAAATGCGATCGGCGTCGGACCGCTTTCCAATGCGCGGGACGCGATCGCCGGGGTTGCCGACGCGATCTTCATCGATGGTTTCCAGGCGCCCTGACCCGTGGGCGCGCAGGACAGCGCCGTCGCAATGACTACGCCAGCGAAGAACTGCCCGTTGGCGGCCTGAACCCGGCGGGGCGCACATGGAAAAACGGCGCGGTTGCCCGCGCCGTTTCCGTATCAACCGCCGGCTGCGTGTTACTGCAAGCCGTCCTTGATCGCCTGCGCCAGTGAACCTTGCGCATCGTCGCCGCTGAATTCCCAGAAGAACGCACCGCCGAGGTTCTGATTCTTCACGTACTGCATCTTCTCGAACACCATGGACGGATCGTCGTAGCTCCAGAAGGTGTTTCCGCTGAGCAGCCAGTGCGCACGTGCGGTGGCGTCGGTGTGGTGGCTGCCGGACTTGGTCTTGATGACCTTGTAGTCCTCGATGCCAGCCTCGTAGGTGGCCGGGGCGGCGGTGCCGGTCTGGTACAGGCCGTTGTTGGTCGACGACACATTGGTCCAGCCGCGGCCGTAGAAGCCGATGCCGAGGTTGAGCTTCGACGCTGGCACGCCGCGGCTGCGGAACGCCTGGATCGCATCGTGGGAGTTATAGGATCGCGTGTCGCCCGTGGACGGGTCGGCCGGCGAGCCGTATAGCGCCGAGTGATGGTTGGTGATCGGATCGAATGCACCGTGGAAGTCGTACGTCATCACGTTGATGAAATCCAGGTACTGGTGGTAGTTGCCCGGATCGGTCACGCGGATCTTGTCGATGCCGGCGCCGACGGCGACGGTCAGCAGCAGGCCGGGACGCACCGCGTTGAGCTGGCGGCGGAACTCGGCCAGCAGTGCGGTGAAGTTCGCGTTGTCCTCGGGCGAGCCGCAGCTCAGTCCGCAGGCGACCGGGTACTCCCAGTCGAGATCGATGCCGTCGAACACGCCGGCCGCCGCGCCCGCGCCACCGGCGCCGTCGGTCACCGGCAGGTTGCCGCGGATATAGGCGTCGATGCACGAGGAGACGAAGGCGACGCGGTTTTCCGGGCGTGCCGCGCTGGAGAAGCCGCGCGAGTAGGTCCAGCCGCCGAGCGAGATCAGTACCTTGATGTTGGGATACTTGGCCTTGAGCTTCTTGAGCTGGTTCCAGTTGCCGCGCAGCGGCTGGTCCCAGGTGTCTCCGACATTGTCCACACTTTCACCCGCGGCGAAGGCCTTGGTGTAGTCGGCGAACGCATCGCCGCCGGTGCCGGTATTCGGATCCGACGGAATCGTCAGGCCCACTTCGCAGCGGTTGTTGCGCACGTTGCCGAAGGCGTAGTTGATGTGCGTGAGCTTGGCCGCGCTGTTGCTCGTGTCGATGTTCTTGACGCGATAGTTGCGGCCGTAGATTCCCCACTGCACGAAATAACCGAGTACGGTTTTCGCGCCGCCGACGATGATGGGCCGTGTGCGTGCCGTAACCGGCGCGCTCTGCGCCGAGGCGCCTGCCTCGCTGACGGCGGCGACGGTGAAGCTGTAGTTGGTGTCGGGGTTCAGCCCGCTGTTGGTGAAGCTGTTCGTCGTCACTTCGCCCTGCTGCGCGCCGCCGCGGAAGACGCGGTATCTGATCGTGCAGTTCGGACCCGCGGCGACGCTGCCCCAACCGAGGCTGATGCTGTTGCTGGTCTGCGACGGCGAGGTCAGTCCGGCCGGCACCGAGGGCACGGTTGTGCAGGTGCCGCCGTTGGGATTGGTGGTGACGGTCAGCGGGGACGACTGTGCCGAGGCATTCGTTGCGCCGTCGCGGGCACGGACGCGGTAGGTGTAGCTGGTGTTCGCGGCGAGGCCGCTGTCGGTATACGTGGTCGCGGTCGGGCTACCGACAAGCGTGGTGCCGCGATAGACGTCATAGCCGGCGACGCCGCTGCCGCCGGCGTTGTCGGTCGAGGCCGCCCAGCTCAGTGAGATCGAGCTGCTGGTACGCGACGGCGAGCTGAGATTGGCCGGCACGCTCGGCGCGATGGTGTCGGTCGGTCCGGTGCCGCAGGCGCCGAGGTCCGCATACCAGCCGCAGCTGGGGCAGTGCGTCGGTGGGGCGTTCCAGATCGGGATGTTGGCCTGATACAGACGGTTCTGGTAGACCATCCTGTCGCCGGCATTGTAGATCGCCGACTGGCTCCAGGCGGCGACGCCGCTGCAGTTGGCTGTCTGCGCGGACGCGGTCCACGCGGTTGTGGAAAGTGCTGCAAAAACAAGATTGGCAAAAGCTGATCGGAAGCGCATGTCCTTGACTCCGTTGCGAGTGAGTGCGGAGAGCGAAACCGGGGAGCAGCGAGGCTGCGACAACGCAGACGGCAGCGGCAGGGGCTGGCTTCGTGCGGGCGGCTTCAGGGACCACGCGCACGCCGGCGACGATTCCCGTGCGGGAAGGCCGCGCGACAGCAGCTGCCGCCATCGCCGGTCCGGAACGATTCCGGGCGCGATGGCAGTACCGACATGCCCTCCCCGGACACATCGTCTGCGGCGACAGATCCACTGCTGCATCCGTATCCGTACGGCCAGTGCCCCCGCACTGCCGCGATCGAACCCGGCCAGGCCCGGTTCTTCCGCTCGCCGCAGCTGTGCTGCGGTCGGCGGTTCCTTCCGTGGTGCGCTGTGCCGTAACGCGGCGCAACGCCGGATGCGCGGTCTTCGCCGCAGCGTCGTGGCTTCATCCAGGCCGGCGATCCCCGCCAGCATCCGCCGCATTTCGCGGCGACTTCCCTGTCGACGGCAGATGCCGCCAGCCCGACGCGGGGCCTACAGTGCGCGTCGTTGACAACGTTGTCAACAAGTTCTCTTTCGGGACTTGCGAGCGTCATCACACTACGGTGAACTTGTTGCGCCGCAGCGTGAAAACCAGGCCCTGGGTTGGGCGGGAGCCCGCTTCAGGTAAGCCTTATCCTCATGTTAGTGCGCCATTTGATTGAAATTTTTCCGGTTCTGCCGACAAGGCGCAACGTGTTCGCGGCGCAACAAACGTGATTCATCGCCGGCGCGACCGCGGGCAACAGAAAATGACAACGTGAGCCGTAGCCGCACAGCGCAGACTTATGCGGCAGAGGGACCTGCGGTCTGGTCGCGCAGCCAGCGCGCCGCGCCGAGCCCGGCGATGCGGCCGCTGGCCATGCTCGCCGTGAGCAGGTAGCCGCCGGTCGGCGCTTCCCAGTCGAGCATTTCGCCGGCGCAGAAAACGCCGGGCAGGGCGCGCAACATCAGGTGCTCGTCCAGCGCCTCGAGGCGCACGCCGCCGGCCGTGCTGATCGCTTCGGCGACCGGCCGTGGGCTGCGCAGGCGCAACGGCAGTGACTTGATCGTCGCGGCGAGCCGTTCAGTGTCGTCGAGCGCGTGCTTGCCGAGCACTTCGTAGAGCAGTCCCGCCTTGACGCCAGCGAGGCGGGCCTGGCGGCGCAGATGCTCGCTGGCCGAGCGGCTGCCGCGCGGCTTGCCCAGATCGCGCTGCAGCTGTGCCTGCGTCTGTGCCGGCGCGAGGTCGAGCGAGATCCCAGCAACGCCGTCGCGGTTGATCGTCTCGCGCAGGTCGGCCGAGGCCGCGTAGATCAGGCTGCCTTCGATGCCGCCGCCGGTGATGACGAACTCACCCTGGCGCGTCGTCGCGCGGCCGTCCGTATCCGTCCAGCGCAGCGTGACCGGCTTGACCGGCGCGCCGGCGAAACGGCTCGTGAAATGCGCTGACCAGTCCACGTCGAACCCGCAGTTCGCCGGCTGGAGCGGCGCGATGTCGATGCCGCGCGCCGCCAGCGGGGCGACCCAGGCGCCGTCGGACCCGAGCACCGGCCAGCTCGCGCCGCCTAGCGCGAGCACGCAGGCACCGGCCGCGACGGTGTGTTCCATGCCTTCGCGATCGCGCAGGCGCAGTTGGCCGTTCGCGTCCCAGCCGACGAATCGCTGCTGTACGTGAAACTGCACGCCGTGCTCGCGCAGGCGGCGTACCCAGCCGCGCAACAACGGCGCGGCTTTCAGATCCTGCGGGAATACTCGGCCCGAACTGCCGACGAAGGTCTCGACGCCGAGGCCTCGCGCCCAGGCGCGCAGCGCATCGGCGTCGAACTTATGCAGCCATTCCTGTACCGCGCCGGCGCGCGCGCCGAAGCGCGCAACAAAATCCACAAAGGGCTCCGAATGGGTGAGATTGAGTCCGCCCTTTCCGGCGATCAGGAACTTGCGCCCGACCGAACCCATCGCGTCGAACAGATGCACCGGCACGCCGGCGGCGCAGGCGGTTTCAGCGGCCATGAGGCCGGCCGGTCCACCGCCGATGACGACGAGGCTTTCCGGGGTGACGGGAACTGAGGACATGGCCGCCGCCGCGCGAAGGGGCGCGCATCATACGCGAGCCTTCGCAGGGGTGCCGCGGTTGACGGATTCGCGAGGCCGCCGGTGCGCAAAGCCGTTAGCCTATGCGCGTTCTGTAGATGGAGCGGTCCATGCGTCGATATGTGCTGATTCTCGGTGTGTTTTTGCTCGGTGGGTGCGATCGCGAACCCGCGTCGCCGTCGGGTTCTGGCGATGCCGCAGCGGGCACGAGCCGGCCGAAAAAGGTCGTGCCGGGCGTGCGCGTGCAAGCGAAGGCCTTGCCTGAGCACCTGAAAGCGGTTCCCGCAGTGCCTGCGGCGATCGCGCCGGAACCGGCGGCAGCGCCGCCATCGCCAGCCATCGAGGCGATGCGCGCGAAGCTCGAACAAGCCGGCTTCGGTTCGCTGGCCGGTAGCGACTGGAGCGACATCGACGAAGACGGCCTGCGGCCGGAATCGGTCCTGCGCGCGGCCGGACTGCTGGTCTGGTTCGACGTGGAAACCGGCACGTTCCCGAATCAGCACGATGGCCGGTTGCGCGAGCTTGCCACGGCCGCCGCGGGCGATCTGGCCGGCGTGGTGTTCGAGGAGATCCCGCCCGAAGAAACCGATGACGGCGGACGCTACGTGCTGAACGCCTACACCGACGGCAAGCGCTGGAGCGTCAACGCGGAAAATTACGGCGACTGGTACGACGTCGACGCGATGTTGCGCCTGGGCAATGCGCTGCTGCGTGATCGCGGCAGCGATCGGCGCATGCTGCTGCTGGTCAGCGAGGACCAGACCGCTGAAGTCGTCGTCGCGCCGCGAGCCGCGCTCGGTTCGGCGCTGCGTGAGGGCTTGCTGCACGCGGGCGACCCGGCTGTCGCGCGCGAGGCGGGGCAGGCGTTCGAAGCGAGTGTCAGACAGAAACGGTAAGGCGCGAGGCGGTGGGCCGTCCCTGGCCCGAATCTCTTGCGCTCAGAACTCCGTACTGATCGTCACCCCGCTGAACCCCGTTGCCGCATGCAGGCTGACGTAGTAATACCCCGCCGGCGGATTCGCGATCGTCAGGGTTTCGCCGTTTCCGGCATTGACCGAACGTTGCTGGTAGCTGCCCGTCGTGGCCCAGGTCGCCGCGTTCGCGTAGAGGTTGGCATCGCCGCTGCCGCCGCTGCTGCGGATGCGCAGCTGGCTCGTGCCGGCCGGGATCTGCAGGTAGAAATACGCAGTGTTGCCCTGGGTCGCGGCCATGTTGCTGCGCTGGCAGTTCTTGCCGAGTACGCGCACGTCGCCGCCGGCGCATTCAGGCAGACCGGCCGGTGGCGTGAAGCTCGCCACGAGCGTCGCACCCGAAAACGCGCTGTACGCGTTGAGCATCACGTGATAGCGGCCAGCCTGCGGTGTGGCGACGGTGCAGGTTTCCGCGTTGCCACCGAGGTAGGGGCGGCAGTCGTACGCGCTCGTCGTCGGCGCACTGCCGAAGCGCACATACAGGTCGGCGTCGCCGCCGCCGCCGCTCAGGGCGATGCGCAGGTTGGTCGAGCCGGCCGGCACGTCGATCGTGAAGGCCAGACTGGCGCTCTGTGCTGCGGAAAGATTGGTACGGGCCACGCCGTTGCTCAATTCGCCGCCACCGGCCGGTGCGGTGACTGCGACACTGCGCGTGACGCTGTGCGTGGCGCCGTCGTCGTCAGTCACGGTGAGCACGACGCTGTAGCTGCCGGCAGTCGCATAGGTCTTGGCCGGACTGGCCGCGGTCGAACTGCTGCCGTCGCCGAAGTTCCAGCTGCGTGCCACGATGCTGCCGTCACTGTCGCTCGAGCCGTCGCTGAAGTTCACGACGAGACCGTTCGCGACAAAGCTGAAACTTGCCGTCGGCGGCTGGTTCGTGTTGCCGCCGCAGCCGCTGCCGCTCGGGTTCGCGACGCAGGCGAGGAAGCCGCGGAACTCGGTGTCGTAGCGCGTGCCGATCCCGGCCATGAAGCTCGCGTAGCCGCTGTAGTTGCCGAGGCGGAAGTAGCCGAGGATCGAGCTCACGTCGCCCCGGTGTTTCTCGAACAGGAAGCGCACGGCGAGATAGCCCCAGCGATAGACGCGGTTGGTGCCGCTGTTGTAGTCGTTCTGGAATACGGTGCTCAGCGCATAGGTGCCGGCGGCGGCCTCGCTGACCGCGGCGCTGTAGGCGAGGTTGCGGTAGCCGTAGGACATGTACTCGGCGAAGCCTTCGACCCACCAGACGGTCTTCTGCGCCATGGCGGCGGAGAAATCGCCGTACATGTCGAAGCGCCCGTCGAGGTAGTGCACGTATTCGTGGGTCAGGTTCCAGATCTCGAACGTCGGCCGTACCCATTCGGCTTCATAGGCGATGAAACGCGCCTGGTTGCCGGCGACGGACGGATCACCTTCGAGGTACATGCCGCCGTTGTTGGTGTCGATGCCGAACAGCGCGCCGGCGTAGGTGCCGTAGTCGTCGCTGCTGTCGAACACGACCATTTCCAGCGCACTGTTGTTGTCGTTGGCAACGGGCACGCGGTTGCTCGCTACCTGCTGGTGGAAGTAGTTCTCCTGCCCGGCGACGGTGGTACAGGCACTGGCGATCTCGGCCTGGCTCATGGACTGCGCGCGCAGGCGCAGCGTGGCGCTGCACGAATGGCTGATCGGTAGCACGGCGGCGGACAGGCGCTGCTGGAAATCGCACAAGGCGTAGTAGCTGCAGTTCGGTTTGTCGTAATAGTCGACCATCTCGCCGAGCGCGACCCACAGCGGCGCGGTCGTGCCCGTCACGGCGCTGCGGTCGAGCAGGGTCTTCGCACGCGATCGTGCGAGCGTCTGCAGGTTGCCACCGTATTGCAGGAAGCGGCCGAGTTCGCGGCCGGCGTTGGCGACGAGATAGCTGTCGTCCTGGCCGAGGCGCGCGAAGTGGGTATTGGCGAAGGAATACAGCGTATCGACGATGGAGGGGTCGGACTGCACGAGGCTGACGAAGCTCGCGTCGTAGTGGCCGCGGAACAGCACGATGAACGCGTTGTTCGTCGCGGACTTCATCCAGAAGTAGGGCGCATACGTCGTCGGGTTGTAGCTGCCGAGCACGCGCTTGACGACGGACAGGTAGCGCGCGTTTTCACCAGCGCTGTCGATCAGCGTCATGTACTCGGCCAGCACTTCGCCGTGCGCATCGTTGACGAGACCGAAATTCGCGTTGGCGGCGAAAGCGTCGAGGGCTGGCCGCACCGCATTGCGCAGCGTCGTGCCGTAGCTGCCGATCGTGGCCGGATCGTAGTACTGCACGTAGTAGCCGGCGCGCAGGAACAAGATCAGCTGTAGCGCGCTGCCGCTGTTGCTACCGTTGTAGTTCGCCGCGGTACCTTGCAGCGCGGTCGCGATGCTGGCCATCTGTGCTTCGCGGAACGTCGAATACGCGGTGTTGCCGGACAAGGTGAACAGGCTGTTGATGCATTCGCTGTCGGCGGCCTTGACCGCATTGACGAGCGCGGTACCGCTGAGGCTCGCGAACTGCGCGCTGTTGCAGGCGGCCTTGAGTTCCCTGTCGGGCGAAGACGGTCGCGACAGTTGCAGCGCCGCGGCGTCAGGCAGGTCGTAGTCGGAGCGGTGCAGTTCGCGCAGCGCGGAAGCCGGTGGGCGTTGAGCAGCGCTGATTTTCTGTTCGCGATGCCGATGCGGCGCGGCGGCAATGGCTTCGACCGACGCTGATTTTGTCGTGCCCCCCGGTGGCGCTGCGGCATCGTCGGCGTGGCTCAGAGGCGGCAGCAGGATCGCGGCGAGCAGCGCCGCGCCAAAAACGATGGATCGATGACGTGCATTACGAAACATGACATTCCCTCCCAGATGTGCGGATTCCCCGTGCCGGGCCGGCTCGTGACGGCATTCGCCCGTGCGGCGGAAAATTTAGGAGTCGGCGCCGTCGCCGTATTGTCATATTCGCGGCGAAACCCGCGCGAATGGGTATGCTTCGCTTTAAAAAGTAAATGATAGAAAAATGAATAAAAGTGAGAAGAAAATGCGCCGTCCTGCGCTGCGGCGCGCAATGCCAAATGGTCGGCGGCCCTCGCCCGATATCCGCGCCGGATAATCCCGTCGCCTGTGTCACAAACCTGACGTCTCATACCGAAATCGCCGCGCGCTGCGCCGGTTACGGCATGACAGCGCCCGCCGCCCGCGCGACAGTCATGGGGGCCGGTGCCATTGGACGCGATTGCGGACGCGACCGCCGCCGCCCATTCGGCCCTGGACGCCGCCACTTCAGCCGTAGACCCGCCATGCACGCCATCGACACCAAAGACCGACTGCTGCTCGAACTGCTGTATCGCAATGCGCGCCTGCCGCTGAAGACGATCGCGGCGCGCGTGGGCCTGGCGCGCAGCTCGGTGCGCGAGCGCGTCGCGCGTCTGGAGAGCAGCGGTGTGATCCGTGGCTACCGCGCCGACGTGGCCTGGCCGCAGCCGGAGACGTCGATCCAGGCCTACCTCTGCCTGCGCCTGCGTCAGACGCCGGCAACCGGCCTGATCCGTCGCCTGCGCGATCGACCGGAACTGGAGCGCTGTTGCTCGCTCGGCGGCGAGGTCGACCTGGTCCTGAGCGCGAGCGCCGGTTCGATCGCGGCGCTCAACGCACTGCGCGACTGGCTGGCAGGCCAGGAGGAGGTCGCGTCGGTGTCGACCTCGATCGTGCTCAACGAGGAATTCCGGCGCTGATAGCGCGCGTCGGTTCCGGAGACGACAACGGGCGCTGATAGCTTTTGTCGCAAAATCACGATTGTGTTAGCGTCGAACAGCGAAAGCGGTGGCGTCACCGGGCAATCTGCCGGACGCCGGATTCGAATCGTTTCAAGGGGAAAATCCAGATGAGATCGACCGGTGCGTTTGGTACGCAGCGCAGTGCTGCGCGGGTGAATTGTGGGCGGGTGCGCTACGCGTTGCCTGCAGTGCTGCTGGCGGTAGCCGTGACGGCTCAGGCCGCCGATCGCGTCGACGCGCCACCGGTGGCGGCGCAGATCAAGCGCGCGGCGGAGATGGTGCGCAAGGGCGCCGCGGAAAGCGTAGAGAGCCTGCACGGCATGCGCCTGCCGGCGGTCGCGCCGCACGAGGCGAAGCTCGCGCTCGACATCGACTTCACCGAGTCGACCATCTTCAATCCGGCCACCGGCAAGGACGACCGCGTGAAGCTGCGTTCCTACCGCAGCCCCGGCACCGACCCGAAGATTCCGTTCGTCGCGCCGCTGATCGAGATCCAGCCCGGCGAGACCGTGCGCATCGCGCTCAACAACAAGCTGCCGAAAGAACCCGACTGCGCCAGGAACATCCCGAGCATCAACACGCCGCACTGCTTCAACAGCACGAACCTGCATTCGCACGGCCTCTGGGTCAGCCCCTCGGGCAACAGCGACAACGTGCTGATCGCGCTGCTGCCGGGCGTGCAATTCGAATACGAGTACAACATTCCAGCGGACCATCCGTCCGGCACGTTCTGGTATCACCCGCACATGCACGGCTCCACCGCGCTGCAGGTCGCCAGCGGCATGGCCGGTACGCTGATCGTGCGTGGCAACCGCCGACCGACCGACCAGCATAACGGCGACATCGACACGCTGCTGGTGGAGAAGGGCGAGCGCATCACCGAACGCGTGGTGCAGCTGCAGCAGGTGCAGTACGCCTGCCGCGACAAGGAAACCGACAAGATCAAGACGCGCACGGTCGAGAAGGACGGCAAGCAGGTCGTTGTCGCCTGGGTCTGCGATGAAGGCGACATCGGCCAGATCACGCGCTACGACGACCAGTTCGGTCAGACCAGCTGGATCGAATCGGGCCGCTATACCAGCATCAACGGCCAGGTGCTGCCGACCTTCACCGACGCCAGGGCCGGTGCGATCGAGCGCTGGCGTGTCGTGCACGCCGGCGTGCGCAACAGCGTCAATCTGCAATTCAAGAAGATGAAGGGCGATGCCAAGGCGTTCGACCGGCTTGCCGTCGCCGAGCAGCAGAGCTGGATCGACGCAAACTGCACCGGCGACGCGTTGCCGCAGTTCGAGATTGCGAGCGACGGACTGACCCACACTCAGGCCATCCGCAAGAGCAGCAACGTGCTGCAGCCGGGCTATCGCAGCGACGTGCTCGTCGTGTTCCCGCAAGCCGGCGACTACTGCGTCATCGACGCCGACGCGACGGCCGATTCCTCCGTGAGCTGGACCGCCGAAAGCCGCCAGCTGCTCGGCAAGGTCGTGGTGGGCAAGGGTGGAAGCGATGTGGCCGGCGACCCGCAGCCGTACGTGATCAAGACGCTGAGCGCGATGGCCGACGCGACGCAGGATCCTTCCGTCGTGGCCAAGGTCAAGAGCGATCTCGCCAATGGCCTGCACCTCGACGCCTTCGTGCCGCATCCGACGATTCCGGACAGCGAGCTGACCAATCGCGACGGCAAGCCGGCGCAGGAAATGCAGTTCAGCATCGTGTCGGTGCCCGATCCGGCGGACCCGACGAAGAAGGTCACGAACTTCCAGGTCGACAATGCGCCGTACAACCCGAAAGAAGCGCGCCAGCTGGTACTCGGTCGCGTGGAGGAATGGAAGCTGACCTCGATCAGCGGCAGCCACCCGTTCCATATCCACGTGAATCCGTTCCAGATCGATCGCGTCATCGATACGAAGAACGGCAACAGGGACGTCAGTGTGCCCGGCAGCGGCGACACGTCCTACGACGGCCTCAAGGGCACCTGGAAAGACACCTTGTGGATCAAGGCCGGGTTCGACGTCTACGTGCGCACGCGCTACGAGCGTTACATCGGCGAATACGTACTGCATTGCCACATCCTCGATCACGAGGACCAGGGCATGATGCAGAACGTGCGCGTGGTGCTGCCGGACGGAAAGGGCGGCGGTACGTACGGGCATCACTGAGTCACTGAACGAGGTCGCCAGACTCCAGACCACGGCTTCGTCGCCTTACACCAGATCTCCACAACCCTGGCCAACGCGTTGCGTTGGCCGATCCGGCCCGTAGGGCGCTAAGAGCGATCAGAACCTGCGGTTCTGAGCGATCACTCTTCACCCCCTTGACTCAAGGGGGCTCCAAAAGCAAGGCTGGTGACTTTCGTACGTTCTGATCGCGTTGGTTCAAAGCAAAAACAAATGGCGCCCTTTCCGGCGCCGTTTGTTTTTGCGATGCAGTGAAAACTAACGAATCGCGACAGTGTTCTGCACGATCACTTCGACGCGCCGATTCTGCAGTCGACCGCCGGTGCTGCCGTTGTCGGCGACCGGGAAGTCCGGGCCCATGCCACGTACGGTGATGCGCGCCGGGCTGACGCCGTGGCCGACGAGATAGCTCTGTACCGACTGCGCACGGCGCAGCGAGAGGTCGACGTTGTGCTCGCGCGAACCGGTCGAGTCGGTATGGCCTTCGATCGCGACGCTGCCGCGATCGTCGCTGCGCAACGCTAGCGCCAGCTGGTCGAGACTGCGCGCGGCGCCGGGCTTGAGTTCGGCGCGGTCGGTTTCGAACAGAACGTCACCGAGCGTCACGACCATGCCGCGCTGGGTTTCCTTGGCCTGCAATTCGGCCAACTGGGCGCGCGCTGCCTGCGCATCCATGCGCGCTTCGGTCGCGGCGATGCGCTCGTCGTTGGCGCGCTGCTCGGCCGATTGCGCGGCGGCGGTTGCCGCCGAGACATCGGCACGTGCCGCGGAGATGTCGGCGCGAGCGATGGCCAGGTCGCGTGAGCGTGCTTCCGACAGCAGTTGTTCGCGTTCGCGGCCGAGATTCTGGGCATGCTGCTCGGCGAAGCGCGCCAGGCCTTCGGCTTCGGCAGTCTTGACGAGGCGGTCGGCGATGTAGACACCGTGGTCGAACAGGTCGCGATCGAGCCGGCGTCCGTCACGCACCAGCGTCGAGACCGCATCGTCGGCCTTGCTCAGCTCGACCTGGGCCGTCGAGGCGATGCGCTGGTCGTTGTGCAGGCGCTGCAGTTCGGACTGCAGACGCACGATTTCCGGTGCCGGACCGCGCGGGGTGCTGGCGCAGGCGCCGAGCAGGAGGGTGGATGAAACGGCGAATACGAGATGGCGAATTTTCATGGCTTAGCCTCCTGCGCGGCCGAGTTCGATGCGCAGCGTGCGCACTGCCGCTTCGACTTCTTCGGTAGTTGCCTCGGCGCGGGCCTGGCGGCTGCGTGCTTCGGCGAGAATGGCGTCCGCGCGGGTCTTTTCCGACGCGAGCATGCTGTCGGTCCAGTCGCGGTCGTTGGCGAGGCCCTGCGCGTGAGCCATGCCGCTGCGCGCCGTGGTGAGGTCAGACATCGCGAACTGCGCCGCACCGGCGCGTTCGGCCGCGTCCAGTGCGCTTTGCGCGGCGGTCATCGCGAGTTCCGCATCGTGGCGGTTGGCGGCGGCGGCCATGCCCGGCAGTGCGAGTGCTGCGATCAAGATCCAGGTTCTGATGATTTTCATGACGGAGTTCCTGCGGTGGTTTCGGACGGCGCTCACCAGCGCTCGAATTCGCGCGGGGAGATGCGCATGTCGCGGTTCTTGTCGGCGAACTCGAAATCATTGGCGAGCGTGCGATAGGCGACAGCTTCGTTCTCGTCGATGCTGCCGTTGCCGTTGCGGTCTAGTTGGGCAAACGCCGGCCTGGCCTCAGCTGGCTCTGCTGCGGGCTGGCCGTAGCGCACGACGAGATTGCCGCGCGGGCTGGGGTATTCGACCTGACGCAAGCCGTCCGACGATCCGGTCTGGGCTGACGCGGCGGCGGTGCCGCAGCACAGGATGATGGCTAGTAGTGTCTTCATGGCAGATCTCTCAGCGGATCTTGGCGCGCAGCTCGCGCCCGAGCTCGGCCAGCGCATGGACCGCTTCGCTGAAGCGTGGGGACACTTCCTTGGCGATGCGCGGCAAGACCTTCTTGTCGGCGCTCGAATTCGAGAGCACCTTGCGTACGGCGGCCAGACCGACGCCGACGGCCACCGCCAGCGGCACCAGTACCTTGGCAGAGCGCAGCTTCTTCGCGGTTTCGGACATCGTGCCCGCGCGCCGCGCCTTGATCTCGGTGGACTTCTTTGCGACCGCACCGGTAGCGGCGGCGGCCTTGGTTCGCGTGGTCTTTCGTGCGGTGGGCGACTTGCTCGTAGCGGCCTTCGTGGCCACCGTTCCGTTCGACGTTGTCTTACGCGCCATGACCCGACTCCTCTGTGATAGTCGAGCCAGTCACAACAGTTTTTGTGCCAGCTGCGCCGCAAGGCCTAAGTCACTGGCGATGCGGCGAATTTGTTCGAGGCGAACGCGGCTTTTTCAGGCAGAACGCCGATTGCCGCACGGGTTTCGTGCAGCCTGCCCGGCGCGGTGGAGGCCGCGAGCGTCGGGCACCCGACTGCGTCTACTGCGGCTGCGTCCCGGCAAAGGTTCGGCCGAGCTGGACCTTGCGCTGCACCGTTTCGGTGCCGCGGGCGAGATTGAGTTCGACCGTACGCCCCATGTTTTCACGCAGCAGCGATTGAAAATTCGCACGATCTTTCACCGCTGAGTCGCCGAGCGCGGTGATGATGTCGCCCGGGCGCAGATTGGCGCGCGAGGCCGGGCTTTCGCCAACCACGTCGCCCAGACGTACGCCGCCGGCCGGGAAGGACTTGCGCTCCTGCGCGTTGAGATCGCGGAACGTCGCGCCGAATACCAGGCGCACGCGCACGAAATAGGCGGCACTGAGTCCGCCTGCGTCGGCCTGCGCATACCAGCGGATCTTGTCGGCGCCGAGCAACTGGCCCTGCTCGGTGATCCACGCGCGTGCGCGTTCGTCGTCCTGCCGGTGATGGCTGATGCCGAGCAGTACATAGGCCTGCGGCGTCAGCGCTTCCTGGTCGGTCGCGAGCGCCTTGCCCGGTAGCATTTCCGCCGTTGCGGCGGGCGCTGCGCGCAGCGGATCGATCACGGCCGGCTCGCGTCCGGCGATCGCCTCGTAGCGATTGTCCGCATCGGCCGCCAGGCCCGGTGATTCCGGCTCGCGCGACACGCGTGTCGTCGCGCAGCCCGCGAGCACGGCACACAGCAGCAGCGCGACAGGACGAAGGTTCATGGCGTTCTCGCAGGGGATACGGCCGGCGAGCATGCCTGTGCGGACGTTATGGACACGTTGAACGGCGTCGCCGTCTGCCTGTGCGCGCTGACGCCGGTCGTGTCGTCACTCAGCGCGTCATGATGATGGAGCCGTGCAGAAGGACGAGTTGCGGAAGGACGTCGGAGTGCCGCGGCGGAGCACCGTTTTGTTCGCCTGCGTCACGCCGACGATCGCCTATACTGGCGCGCTCCCCACGAAGCGTTCCGATGACTTCCCACCTGCGCGGCATCCTGTGCATGCTCGCCGCCGTCGCCACCTTCGCGCTCATGGATACCGGCATGAAGCTGCTGGCGGCGCACTATCCGGCGACCCAGGTCGCGGCACTGCGCGGGCTGGCGTCGTGGCCGTTCATCGTCGTCTGGGTGCTGCTGGCCGGTGGGCCGCGACAGCTGATCCAGGTGCGCTGGCCGCTGCACCTGCTGCGTGGCGTGCTGGCGGTGGCGATGCTCGCGGCCTTCGCGTTCGCGCTCAAGCAATTGCCGCTCGCCGAAGCCTATGCCCTGTTCTTCGTCGCGCCGCTGCTGATCACGGCGCTGGCGGTGCCCTTGCTTGGCGAGCATGTCGGCTGGCGCCGCTGGTGCGCGATCGGCGTCGGTCTGTTCGGCACCGTCGTGATCCTGCGGCCGACGGGGCAGGGCATGCTGTCGCTGAGCGGACTGGCCGTGCTCGGCGCGGCGCTGGCCTACGCGATCAGCGCCATCAGCGTGCGTCTGCTGGGAAAGACCGATACGACGCAGGCGATGGTGTTCTGGATGCTGACCCTGCTCAGCGTGTTCGCGACGCTGCTGGCCTGGCCCGAATGGCGCAGCGTGCGCGGCGCGGATGCCTGGCTGCTCGCCGGTGTCGGCGCCAGCGGCGCGATCGGCCAGTACGCCGTCACCGAAGCCTTCCGCGACACGCCCGCGTCGCTCGTCGCGCCGCTGGAATACACCGCGCTGATCTGGGCGCTGGGCCTGGACTGGCTGCTCTGGCGCACCTTTCCCGACGCGGTCACCCTGCTCGGCGCCGCCATCATCGTCGCCAGCGGCCTGTACCTGATCCGGCGCCAGAGCCATGTTTCGTGATTCTTGTCGTTATCAACTTCTGATCTGTGACCACCCATGCCCTACACACCGATAGTCGCCACGCTGGGCTATGTGCTGTCCGCCGACGCACGCCGCGTGCTCATGGTCCACCGCAACGCGCGCGCGGACGATCACCAACTCGGCAAATACAACGGCCTTGGCGGCAAGATCGAACCCGACGAGGACGTGCTCGCCGGCATGCGCCGCGAAATCCACGAGGAAGCCGGCATCGACTGCACCGCGCTGACCTTCCGCGGCACGATCAGCTGGCCTGGCTTCGGCAAGCACTGCGAAGACTGGCTCGGCTTCGTGTTCGTGATCACGTGCTACGAGGGCATACCGCTCGAAAGCAACGCCGAAGGCGCGCTGGAGTGGGTGGATATCGACCGTCTGCACGAGCTGCCGATGTGGGAAGGCGACCGCGAGTTCCTGCCGCTCGTGTTCGATGACGACCCGCGTCCGTTCCACGGCGTGATGCCGTACCGGGACGGGCGCATGGTGTCGTGGAAGTTTTCGCGTTAGGGAAGTTGCGCGAACGATAGAGGCTCCGCCCCGCACCCTGGCGAGGTAACGACACCGGATGCCCATTCACGGGATTTGCGACAGCGCGTTCTTTTTTTCGCCGACGACTTGTACGACACCTCGTACTTTGTCTGCGTAGGTCTGATCGCGCGGTTCGCCGGTCATGCCGTGTCAGCGTCGAGTTCACACTGACCATTGCCGCCGCGGCTCAATCCTCCTGTGGTAGGGCGATCGCCATCACCCGGCCGCTGGCATTCGTCAACTCCGCAATTGCTCTGAAGTATGCAGGCTGGAGTGTGGTGTCGTGGACGGCGCTATGGGACATCGAACGAGCCGCGGAACAGTGATAGCGCGGTATCGACATTGACGCTGTTGTCGATCGGATTCATGTCAAAAAGAATGTTCGTGCTGCCAGTAACTCTCAGCGCCTCGCTCCAATAGTCAGCGAAGGGCCGCCGGCTGATGCGAGCGTTCAGGGCAATGTCTGCGGTTCCGCCGGCAATCACCTTGATGTGATACATGTAGGTGAACTTCCCCTCGGTCAGTAGCGGAGAAGGGCTGAAGACCGTGCAGGTGACACTGCCGGTCGTGTTGACGCACGTTGGTACGGCCTCGTCCACATAAGGTGGGAGGACGATCGTCGCGTAGAAGTCTGCCTGGGTGGGTGCGTTCAGGCGGAACCGGTAGTACACGGCGTCGCCGAGCGCCACTCGCGGCGGTGGCAGTGAAATCGCCGCGATGCTGCCATCGCCTGGCGGCGGCGGTGGAGGGGAGAGGGGTACCTGTGTCCAAGCCGCGGCGCTGTTGTTTTCTGGCGCCGGATCATTCGGCGGTGCCGTCACGGATGCGGTTACGCCGAAGAGGCCGTAGCCGAATCCGACGCCGCCCGCCGTGAGCTCCAAACGGGAGCGAGGAGGCAGGACGACGTTCTGCCGTAGTAACGTTCCCGATCCGCTCGCTATCGGACAATTCGGCGTCTCGCACACCCATTGGACGGTCATTCCGAAGTCTCCGGAAAGCAGCACTGGTGCAGCGGTGGCGCCCCGATTGATCACGGAAATGCCGTAGGACACATCCCAGTTGCCCCCGGGGTTCTCGATCCGGGCCGGGGCTACGAGTTCGATCGCAGTGTCGGTGATGGGTCCGGTAACGACGCTGTTGCTGTCGCTGTATTCGCTGCCGGCGCCGGGTACCGGATTGATGTTCACGCTGCCGAGTGGCGGCCGCACCGTTGCGCGGGTCGTCGCGAGTCCGGTTGGGCCATGTGCAACTGTGCAGCTAAGAACATAGTTCACGCTGTGGTTCGCTGGCAGATAAGCCGTGCTGTCCGCGATAGTGCCGCTGCCGGAGCCTGCACACGTCGCGCCGCCGGTGCCGCTGCAGGTCCAGGTGCAATCCGTGTATTGCGGCGGAATTACCGCCGCGACGTGTGCGCCGTCGATCGCATCGGGCCCGGCGTTGCTGACGCTCAACGCATAGGCAATAGGATCGCCGGCAGTCAGATGGCTCAGGCCGTCGCTGAGTGCGACGGTGAGTATGCCGCGCGGCGTGATCTGCGTTGTGTCACTGGACTCGTCATTGGTCGAATCGAGATCGGTAAAGTCGTCGGGTGGCTGCAGGGCTGCGTGTGCGGTCCAGCTGCCCGTCGCGCTGGCCGGGACGGTGCAGGTCGCCACATGGCGCGACTCGGCGCCGGCGGGCAGGTTCGCGCCGAGTGCCGGCGTGGTCTGGCATTGCCCGGCTGCGCTGCCGCAAGTCCAGGTACACGATGCGGCCGGCACTGTCGCCGCGATCAGCAGGCCCTCGACCGCATCCGGCCCGGCGTTGTGTGTCGTCACCGAATAGGTGATCGGCCGGCCCGGTGTTGCGTGGGTGAGATCGTCGTCGATGCGTATCGATAGGTCGCCCTGGCCCGCGCTGGCCGCGGCCGCAAACAGCAAGGACGCCATCGCCGACATGAACGGTACAGTGCGGTGCAGGCGCGGCGGCAGCTTTTTCATGGCGATCTCCTGTTGCATGGAGCGTGAACCACGATGCGTGACGTACGCAAGCAATCGTCGTTCAGTTGGCCGCGTTTACGCGGTCTGATGACCCTATCGGATTTTCGCGGCGGACATGATCTCGATGTTGCAGGGTTTCGCTCACGGCCGCCTGTTATTTCGATTCAGATCGGCGCCCCCGGCGGAATCGGCGGCAGTGGCCGTAGCTTCACCGACTTCGGATCGGCGAGATAGCGGCCGATCAGAGCCGCCGCTTCGCGCCGGCTCGCGGCGGTGCCTGCAGCGGCGGTGTTCTGTGCCAGCCACTGCTGCCAGCGCTTGAGTTCGGCACGCACGTCGGCGTCGACCTGGGCGTGCAGCTGGCCGGTCTCGAGCAGGTTCAGCGCTGCGTCGAGCGTGGTCCAGTTCGCGCTGAGCTGCACGGCGGCGGCGGCCGGCAGCGTGTCGGCCGCGGTATCGCGCTGCCACGTCGCGCGGAATGCGCCGCTGAGCACGTCGGCGACACCGGGCTGGGTCGCATCGCGCGCGCGCTGCCAGGCCAAGCGGTTCAGGCGCGCCGGATCGAACAGGAACTGCAGCGTCTGCGCGCTGGCTGCTGCCGCGGCGGCCAGCGGATCGAACACGGGTCCGCTGCGCGTGGCGAAGTATTCGCGCGTGCGTTCGTAGTCGTTGCCGGGCGGGGTCAGCAGATCGAGCACGTTGGCCGGCAGGGTCAGCTCGGTCGCGCTCAGGGTGCGCAGCAGGCGTTCGAGCGCAGCACGCTGGTCGGCGGCGACGACGGGTGCCGCGCCGGGCGTCGTATCGCCGGCCAGGCCGTAGCGGTAGCTGGCGCCGCCGAGCAGGCGCGCGACCGCTTCGGTCTGGTAGCGATGCAAAAGGTAAATGGGTACAAGGCGCGCCTCGTACTCGCCGAGCTGCCGCTCCGGCGGCAGTACGCCGCGGTCGAAGCGTTCGAGCGCGCGGCGGCGCAGCTTCAGCAACTGGTCGAAGGTCTGCAGCGACGAGGGGCCGTAGTCCCACAGCAGGCCGTCCGGATGCGCCGCGCCCGGGCTGCGCGCGTCGGCGTCGCTGACGTAGTGGAGGCCGGCCGCGGCCGCCTTGCGTCGCAACTCGGCCAGCGCGGCGTCTTCCTGTTCCGCGGGAAATTCGCCGTAGGCATGCTTGACGAGGAATTCGTCCCAGGCGCCGATGCGGTCGCCATAGGCATTCTGCAGCGCGAGATGTCCCTGGCCGTCGATCAGCTCCAGCATCGGATGCGGATAGTCGAGTACCGAGCCGTTGCCGCTGTCGTCGCGGCTAGCGGCGAAGTTGTGCGCGAAGCCGAGCGCATGGCCGACCTCGTGTGCCGCGAGCTGGCGCAGGCGCGCGAGCGCCATGTCCTGAGCCCGCTGTGCCAGCGGTGCGCCGTCGTGGCGCGCGTAGGGCGCGAGCAATGCTTCGGCGATGAGGATGTCCTGGCGCACGCGCTGCGAGCCCAGCGTGACGGCGCCCTTGATGATCTCGCCGGTGCGCGGATCGGTCAGTGCTGCGCCGTAGGACCAGCCGCGCGTCGCACGATGCACCCACAGGATGGTGTTGTAGCGGATGTCCATCGCATCCACGCCTTCGGGCAGCAGCTCGGCACGGAAGGCATCCTGATAGCCGGCCTGCTCGAACGCGCGCTTCCACCAGTTCGCGCCGTCGAGCAGGGCCGAGCGCACCGGTTCGGGCGTGCCCGGATCGAGGTAGAACACGATGGGCTTTTTCACCGGGCTCGATGCGGCGGTGGGATCGGTCTTTTCCAGACGGAAGCGCGGCTGCACGCGCACGTCGAGGCTGGCCGCGAGCGGCTGCGAGAAATCGATCACGCCCTGGCTGAAGCCACCCGAGGCCGGGTGGTAGCGGCGCGGGCGAAATCCCTCGGGTGGCAGGCGTACGAGGCTCAGATGTTGGCGCAGGCTCAGCGCGGTCGGGTCCATGCTGACCTGGCGCACGAACTCGCCTTCGCCGGCGCCCTGGAACGTCAGCAGCGCTTCGAGTTCGGTGTTGTCCGGAAAGCTGCGCGCTTCGTCGAGCAGCACCGCGCTGCGCTTCTCGTCGATGCCGTACTTGCCCTGTTTGGCCTGGTCGAGACGTTCGGCGACGCCGTGGCGGTCCGACAGCAGGAACGAGGAGAAATCGACCAGCACGCGTTCGCTGCGTGTGGACTGCAGCGCATCGCCGGCCCAGAGCACGGATTCGGCAAACGCCTCGTGCGCGCTGGCGCGTTCCGCTGTGTTCTGTGCGCTGGCCTGATAGCGCGTGTTGCGCTCGACCAGCAGCACGCGCGGTCCGGCGCGGCGGAATTCCACTTCGCGCACCGCGCCGGGTTGTCCACGATCCAGGCCCACGTCGTTGGAACCCAGGCCGTGCGGCAGCGAGGTCACGAGCAGTAGCGGCGTGTCGAGGCGCTCGAGCCCGAGCAGCACGCGGCCCTTGGCCGGGTCGCTCCAGACTTCGAAGAATCCGTCCTTGCGCTGCAGTCCCTCGAGCGCGTCGGGCGTGCGCTCGGCGGCTACAGCGGCAAAGCAGGCGATGCTCAGCGTTACGGCGGCGAACCTGCGCAGCGAAACGGTCATGTCGGTGTCTTGAGTCGGAACCAGCACCGACCTTACCCGGCCGCGACCGCGGCGGTAAATGAAGAAAGTCCCGTGCTTACGACGATATCCGCCGTACTGCGGAAACCGCCGCCGTACGCAACTGCGTACGGCGGCGGTAGCGCTCTTGCCGATGCGCCTACCGGCGCATGACGCGCCGTGTGCGCGCCGCGATGAACCACAGGCCCAGCGCGAGCAGCAGCAGGCCCGGCAGGGTCAGGCCCGGTACCGGCACGATGAGCTGGATGCCGAACACGGTGGCATTGCCCGCACCGCTGACGGAAGGATCGTCGGTGAGGCTGGTGCTTTCGTTGGTGCCGTCGGCATCGCCGTCGTAGTTCACCGTGCCCTGGTTGCTGACCGAGCCGGTCGCGCTGATCGAGACCTGTGCGGCGATCGTGATCGTCACGCTGCCGCCGGCCGCGATCGCGCCATTCCAGGTCACGCTGTTCGTACCCACGTTCGCGAGTGCGGTGCCGCTGCTGGCCGTGGCCGACACGAGGGTCAGCTGCGGCGGCAGCAGGTCGGCGAACTCGTCGCCCGGATTGTCGTTCTGCGCCGTGCCGCTGTTCGTCAGCACGATGGTGTAGCTCACATCGCGGCCCTGGGCCTGGCTGCCCGAGACGGTCTTGGTCGCAGTCACGATCGCGCCGGTCGCGTTGACGGTGGTCGTGTCGGTAGCGCTGTTGTCGGCCGGGTCGAGTTCGATCACGCCGCCCGGTGCCGTGATGCTGGCGGTGTTGCTGATGACGACACCGTTGAGGCTCGCCGCGTCGACGCTGCACAGCGCCGTGAACGTCGCGGTCGCCGCGGCCGGCAAGTCCACGCTCGCCGCGATGTTGCCGCTGCCGCTCGCCGGACAGGTGCCGCCGCCGGTGCTGGCGCAGGTCCAGGTCACGCTGACGCAGTTCGCCGGGAAGGTGTCGCTCACCGTCGCGGCGGTGACCGGGCTCGGGCCATCGTTACCGACCACGATCACGTAGCTCAGCGTGCCGCCCGGAGCGACGGCCGCGACGCCGTCGGTCTTGCTGATGGTCAGGTCGGCGGACGGATCGACCGTGTCCGTATCCGTGGCGCTGTTGTTGGCCGGATCCGGATCGGTGACGGCGGACGACACCGTCGCCGTATTGGCCAGGGTGCCGCTGACACTCGTCGCGATCGCGCAGACCGCCGTATACGTCGCGCTGCCGCCCGTGGGCAGGATGATGACGTCGGCGATGTTCCCCGCGCCCGCAGCTGTACACGATCCACCACCAGCGGCGGTGCAGCTCCAGGTGCAGGTCAGCCCCGCAGGGAAGGTGTCGGTGACGCTGACGCCGCTGGCCGTGCTCGGACCGGCGTTGCTGGCGACGATCGTGTACGTCGTACTGCCGCCCGGCGTAACGTTGCTGACGCCGTCGGTCTTGGTGATCGACAGATCCGCCGCGCTGCCGACGCCGTCGGTGTCGGTGGCGCTGTTGTTGGCCGGATTCGGATCGGTAAAGCTGGCCGGTGCGGTTACCGTCGCGGTGTTCACGATGCTGCCGCTGGCCGTTCCGCTGACACTGCAGGCCGCGGTGTAGGTGGCGATGCCGCCGCCGGGCAGGTTCACGGTGTCGCTGATGTTGCCGCTGCCCGCCGCGGTGCACGTGGCGCCGCCCGTGCCGGAGCAGGTCCAGGTGCAAGTGAGTGCCGCGGGGAAGGTGTCGGCAACGGTGGCGCCGGTTGCGGAGGACGGGCCGCCATTGCGCGCGACGATGGTATAGGTCGTCGAACCGCCGGCCACGACCGTTGCGACGCCGTCGGTCTTCGTGATCGAGAGGTCGCCCGCCGCGATCACCGTCGTCGTGTCGGTGGCGCTGTTATTGGCGGGATTGGGGTCCACGCCGAGCAAGCTCGGCGCGGTCGCGGTGTTGGTAATCACCGTGCCTGGGGCGAGGCCGCTGCTGACGCTGCAGGTAGCCGAGATGATGACGCTAGTGTCTGTCGCAATGCCGGCCGGAATGGCGAAGCTGCCCGAGCCGGATGCGGGCGTGCAAGGCAAACTGCCGCTGCAGACCCAGTTGCAGGTCAAGCCGGCCGGGAAGGTGTCGCTGATTGTCGTGGTCGTGTTGCTCGGTCCGGCGTTGAACACGTTAATGAGGTAGGTCAGGGTGCCGCCCGCTGCGACCATAGTGGCGTTGTCGGTCTTGGAGACGATCAGATCGGAGCTGGCCTGCACGCCGGTGCTGTCGGTCGCTGAGTTGTTGCCGGGTGTGGGATCGCTCACGCCGCCGGGTGCCGTGACCGTTGCGGTATTGGAGATAGGGTCGAATATCGATGCGCTGGGAGCAACCGTGCAGGTGGCGCTGTGCGTGACGCTCCCACCGGCTGGCAGGTTGACCGTCGAGTTGATATTGCCGACGCCCGACGCGGGACAGGCTCCGCCACCCGCACCCGTGCAGGTCCAGCCGCAGGAAATCAGGGGCGACGGGAAGTTATCGGTCACGGTCGCGCCAGTGACGTTGCTCGGCCCGGCGTTGCTGGTCGTGATCGTGTAGGTCGTGGAGCTCCCTGGGAATACCGTCGTCACGCCATCGGTCTTGGTGATGGAAAGGTCGGCGCTGGGGGTCAGCGTGTCCGTGTCCGTGGCCGTGTTGTTGCCCGGGGCCGGGTCAGTCGCGCCGGCAGGAACGAACACGGTGGCCGTGTTCGTCAGTGTGCCCGTCGCACTGCTGCTGATCGCGCAGGTCGCCGTGTGCGTTACGCTGGCACCCGCGGGCAGATTGACCGGCGTCAGGATGTTGCCTGAGCCGGACGCCGTGCACGTGCCGCCGCCCGTACCTGCGCAGGTCCAGGTACAGGTCAGACTGGCCGGGAAGGTGTCGTCCACGTTTACGCTGACCACGTTGCTTGGTCCTGCGTTGCTCGTGGTGATGGTGTAGGTCGTCGAGCCGCCCGGCGTTGCCGTCGTCACGCCATCGGTCTTGGTGATGGACAGGTCGGCGCTGGGGGTCAGCGTGTCGCTGTCGCTCGCCGAGTTGTTGCCAGGGGTCGGATCGGTGACGCTCGCCGGTGCCGTGACGGTCGCGGTGTTCGTCAAGGTGCCGGCTGCGGATGGGGAGATGGCGCAGCTCGCCGTATACGTGACGCTGCCACCGCTGGGCAGATTGACTGCGTCGTTGATGTTGCCGCTGCCCGCCGCCGTGCAGGTGCCGCCGCCAGCGCCGACGCAGGTCCAGGTGCAGGTCAGCGGCGCTGGGAAGGTGTCGGCGACGGTGGCGCCGGTCGCCGTGGCGGGGCCGGCATTGCTCGCGGTGATCGTGTACGTGACCGAGCCGCCCGGCGTCGCCGTGGTCACGCCGTCGGTCTTGGTGATCGCCAGATCCGCCTCGGCCACGCGGCACGCGGTGATGCTGAAGTCATCTATCGCCACACCGGCGCGCTGCACCGTGGTGTCGCTGTTCATGCGCACGGCGAATTCGACGTTTTGCCCGGCGAGTGCATCGGCGCGCGCGCGGACCTGTCCCCAGCCGGCGGCTTCGGCGACCACAACGGCCGGATTGCCGACGTTTTCCTGCATGTCGGCACCCAGGTGCTGGAACAGGTTGACGGCACTGGCCGGCACCCCGACCGGACGCAGCTCGACGGCGAAGGTATCGAACTGCGCAGCTTCTAGCTGGTACTTGTGCGCCCAGTTGACAACGACCGGCGGGCTCAGCCCAGCCAGATTGATCGCCGGCGACAGCAGTTCCTGGTTGGAGCTGGCGTCATAGGTGTTGTCGAGGTCGGTCTTCCAGCAGTTCGTGCCGCTGTTGCAGCCGGTCACGGGGGCGAAGGTCGGATTGCCGAGTTCCCACTCATCCAGCGTGCCGCTGTGGGTGAAGCCCGCGGCGCCGGACTCGAAATCGGTGGACAGCACGGTGACGGGCTCGAAGCCCGGCGCGCACGCTGGTGGAGGCGGTACTTCGCAGACGCGCAGGCTCCAGCCGTTGAGCGTGCCGCCGTCGCCAGTCGCGTCGTCGCGCATCGTCAGCGTCCAGGTGCCCCCGGCTGGCTGACCGTCGAACCACGAGAGGCGGTAGTTGAGTTCCGGCGCGACGCGGTTGCCGTTGATGACGGTGAACAGCGAGGGGATGGCCGCCTCGTCATCAAACGTGGTGTTCATCGTTGTCTGCGCGCCGACAGTGACTGAACCGATGTCGCTGAACAGGCCAACCGTGTTGCCGCCCGGTGCCGTCAGCTGCACGTCGAGGTCGGCCATGAAGTTGTGGGTGAGGTTGATCTCGACATCGAGGTCCTCGATGCGCGGATTGCCCGGGATGGTCAGTGTCGAGGTCTGGATGCTCGGGCCGTCGGCGATCGTGACCGGCACGTTGGTCGAGGTGTACGTGGTGCAGTTGACGCCGTCGTCGACCTTCGGGAACACCGTCACGTTGAGGTGATAGGTGCCGAAGGTCGTGCCGCCGGTCGGCACGCCGACGAAGACGCCGTAGGTTCCGGCGGCGTTGACGGTCGTGAAGAAGGCTTCGGAATCCGGGGTCGCGGTACCGGCGTCGTTGGCGACCAGCACCAACGGCGGGACACCGAAGGAGCCCAGGCCGACCTGTGCGTTCCATTCCGTCGTATCGCGTTCGGGATCGAGGTCGGCGCTGATGAAAACGGTGTCGCCCGCGTTGAGGTTGAGCGAATAGAAATCCGCGTCGGTCGTCGCCGAGGTGTTGCCGCTAACCCAGCCACCCGCGGGAAGCGCCTGGCCCGGGAAGGTGTCGTTCGGTTCGGTTTCAGCGGTCGGCGTGCCGCTGCGCAACTGGAAGAACAGGCGGTACGGCCGCAACTGGCTCGTGGCCACGGCGTGACTCACGCGCAGGTAGTAGGTACCGGCCGCGGGCAGTGTGGCGCCGGCGATGGTCGAGGAGGTCGCGCCGAAGGTGCCATCATCCGTGTCTGTCTCGATCACCGTGGTGCCGTCGGTGCCGATCAGCTGCAGCGTCGAATCCACCGAGGCATTGCCACTCAGGCTCGTCATCGTCGCCGCGTAGACGCGGTCGCCGGCGGCAGCCGTGAACGACCAGAAGTCGATGTCGCCATTCACGTAGATATTGCCTTCGCGCGCACTGGCCGCGCCGCTCAGGGGCGTGGCCGTCGCGAAGGTGCCGTTGGGTTCGACCTCGATCGGGTACTGGCTCGACGTCCAGGCCTGGGGCGCGGCCGAACCCCGGTTCAGCGCGGCGTTGAATCCGGTCTTGTCCGGTACGGTTGCCGGCCCGCGGTCGCTGCGCGACACGTTCGCGGCCTCGACGGTATAGGCCGGCGTATCGGCGCTGGCAATGCCGCACAGCAGAGTGACGAACACGGAGGCCAGCAGGACGCTGGCGCGGATGGCGCTGATCGGTCGCACGTCGATCTCCCCAAGAACGCGATTGCCGCCACGCTACGAGGTGCCGGCCCTGCGCACGGATGCCCTGTCCCCGGGGCGGGTCCGTGACCTGTGTCACGTTATAACTTCGCTGCCGCATGGCGTCCATGCACCGGCCGCGGCAGGACGCTCGCCTGTCGCAAGCGCGCAACGCCTGCCAGGCCTATCAGCGGGGTAGCGGTCCGCGACGGCAGAAAGTCACCAGTCCGCGGCGGCAGACGCCGCATGCAATCCGGAATCCGCGGAAACCGCGGCGTCGCGCGGTATCCTTCGCGCCCCCCGGAATCGCGCGGTATCCGCAATGCCCCTGCTTCAACTTCGCCAGCTCGACTACAGCGTCGGCGGCCCCCTGCTGCTCGAACAGGTCGAGTTCGCGCTGGACGCCAACGAGCGCGTCTGCATCGTCGGCCGCAACGGCGCCGGCAAATCCACCCTCATGAAACTCATCGCCGGCGAGATCAAGCCCGACGATGGCGCGGTCCAGGTCGAAGGCGGCACGCGCATCGCGCGGCTGGCGCAGGAGGTTCCGCAGAACACGAGCGGCACGGTGTTCGAGGTCGTCGCCCAGGGGCTGGGCCAGCTCGGCACCTGGCTCGCCCAGTTCCACCACCTGAGCCATCACCTGGACGTGCCGGGCAATACCGATGCCATGTCCGAGGTGCAGTCGCGCATCGAAAGCGTGCACGGCTGGGATCTCGACCGCCGTGTAGGCGACGTGCTGCAGCGCCTGGACCTGCCCGAAGACGACGACTTCGCCGCGCTGTCCGGTGGCATGAAGCGCCGCGTGCTGCTGGCGCAGGCCCTGGTGCAGGCCCCCGATGTGCTGCTGCTCGACGAGCCGACCAACCATCTCGACATCGAATCCATCGCCTGGATGGAAGAGTTCCTGCGCCAGTTCCGCGGCAGCATCGTGTTCGTGACCCATGACCGCAGCTTCCTGCGCGCGCTGGCCACACGCATCGTCGAGATCGACCGCGGCAAGCTGACCAGCTGGCCCGGCGACTACGACAACTACCTGCGCCGGCGCGAGGAGCGCCTGCATGCCGAATCGCAGGAAAACGCGCGCTTCGACAAGTTGCTGGCGCAGGAGGAAGTCTGGATCCGCCAGGGCATCAAGGCCCGGCGCGTGCGCGACGAAGGCCGCGTCAAGCGCCTCAAGCTGATGCGTTCGGAACGCGCGCAGCGGCGCGAACTCGGCGGCAATGCGCGCATGGAGCTGGCCGACGCGGCGCGCTCGGGCAAGCGCGTGGTCGAGGCGAAGGACGTCTATTTCGCGTTCGATCGCCGGCCGATGGTGGTCAATTTCTCCACCGCGATACAGCGCGGCGACCGCATCGGCATCATCGGTCCGAATGGTTCGGGCAAAACTACGCTGATCAACCTGCTGCTCGGCCAACTTGCGCCGGACCGCGGCGAGATCCAGCTCGGCACCAATCTCGAGATCGCCTACTTCGACCAGCACCGGCTGCAGCTGCGCGACGATCTCAACGCGCTGGACAACGTGTCCGAAGGGCGCGAATTCATCGAATTGAACGGCTCGCGCAAGCACATCGTCGGCTACCTGCAGGATTTCCTGTTCACGCCCGATCGCGCGCGCGCGCCGATCACGGCGCTGTCGGGCGGCGAACGCAATCGTCTGTTGCTGGCAAAACTGTTCGCCAAGCCATCGAACCTGCTGATCATGGACGAACCGACCAATGACCTCGACGTGGAAACGCTGGAACTGCTCGAGGATCTGCTGGCCGACTACTCCGGCACGTTGCTGCTGGTCTCGCACGACCGTGCCTTCATCGACAACGTGGTGACCAGCACGATGGTGCTGGAAGGCGAGGGTCGCATCGCCGAGTTCGTCGGCGGCTACAGCGACTGGGTGCGCCAGCGGCCGACGTCGCGCGCCGGCAAGGCTGGACTGACCCCGGCCAAGTCCGCGGCCGCGGCGGCCGAAGCGGCACCGCCGCCGAAGCGCAAGCTCAGCTTCAAGGACCAGCGCGAGCTGGAACTGCTGCCGGCACGCATCGAACAGCTGGAAACCGCGATCGCGCAACAGACCGCGGCGATGAACGACGCAGCGTTTTTTCAACAGCCGCCGAATGCCATCGTGGCGGCAAACCAGCGTATCGCCGAAACGCAGGCGGAGCTCGACAAAGCCTACGCGCGCTGGGCCGAACTCGACGGCTGAGGTCTGCGACATGGGCTCGACGCCTGCGCGCCGGTGCGCGCAGGCGTCGTCGAGTCAGCAGCGCCGGCTCGGCGCATTCACGCGCGCGCCGCCGCGGCGGTTCGGAGGACAAGCGTGCAGGCTGCATCGCGCCCTCGCGTGCGCCTTGCATTGTGACCTCGCCGTTTCGTCCGGCGATGGCCCAGTCCGTTGATCAACAAGGGAATTCGAGCTGAGTGAGCGGCTGGCACGGAGCCTGATGGTGTTCTGTCGTGTCTCTCACCGCAGGAATCGCCATGAACGCCACTCGACCGAACTTCCGCCGCACCGACGCGCCGCAGCTGCTGCAGGAAACGCTGAAGCATCTGAACGATGCGCGCGAGTTCTACCTGCAGGCTTCGCGTTCCGTGGTCGATCGTGAAATCCGTGACGCGTTCGCCTTCTCGTCGGAAGCCCATGCCGCGTTGCTGCAGTCGCTCTACACGGCCGCCCCGGCGGCCCAGCAGTCGCAGGCCGTCGATGCGCTTTCATCGCAGCCGTCGCGCGCCGTGTCCGAATTCGCCGAGGTCGCCGGCATGTTCGACGGGAGCCGCCCGCAGGCCTCGGCCAGCGAGCTGCACGCACTGGATGCGACGCTGCTGCAGCGTGTCGAAGCGCTGTTTGCGATCTATCCCGACATGCGCGTACGCGCGGCCCTGAAGCAGCATGTGCTGTCGATCCAGCGTGCCGGAGACGCGACGCGTCGACTGGCCCTGCGCGACGTCGCCTGAGTCCGTCGTCATGGATCTCTCGCCTCTGACCAAGATCGCCGGCATTGCGGTGCTCTCGCTTGCCGGCTTGGCGCCTACGGAAGGCACCGACGACGTGGCGACGGTCCCCGCGGTCGATCTGAACCGCTACGCCGGCACGTGGTACGAGCAGGCACGCCTTCCGAACCGGTTCCAGCGCCAATGCCATCGCAGCGTGTCTGCGACCTATACGCCGCAGCCGGATGGTTCAGTCACGGTGGTCAACAGCTGTCTGCGGGAAAACGGGACGACCGCGTCGGCCACGGGCAAGGCGGAAGTCGCCGACCCTGCGCAACCCGGCCTGCTCCAGGTGACGTTCATGCCGATAGGGCTGCGCTGGCTGCCGTTCACTCACGCGGAATATCGCGTCGTGGCGCTGGATGACGACTACCAGTGGAGCATCGTCGGCGGCAAGAATCGCCAGTACCTGTGGGTGCTGACGCGCGCACAGAACGTCGATTCCGAACAGCGTGAGCAGCTGGTCGACCGCGCCCGCGCGCTTGGCTATGACACGACCGGGCTGCAGTTCAGCAGCACGCACTGAGGCGGCAGCCGACTACCGAGGCAGTGGCGTGGAACACTGAGTGTGCCGTGCCGGCATGCACGGCGGCGAACCACTCGCCCCTGATCGTGCCGACCGCGGCGGCGCCGCGACGTTCCTGAGGCGTCGCGGCGCTTTTTCTTCCCCGGCGCATTGTCGCCGCCTGCGCTGCGCCGGCGAACCGGCAACGCCTTACACTCGGCCCGCATGGATCCGCTGACCGCCTTCTTTATCGTCGCGCTGATGATGCTGCTCAACGGCGGCGTGCTGGGCCTTATTCACCGCGATCTGCCGCAGGACGTGCGTCCGAGCGCGATCAGCTGGCGCGTCGGCACCTTGCTGCAGGCCTGCGGCTGCATCCTGCTCGCCGTACAGTCCTTCCTGCCGCCCGCGTTCGGCCTGCCGCTGGCAAACGGCATGATCATGCTCGGGATTGCCGGTTGCTGGCGTGCCATGCGGCAGTTCTACGGCCAGCGCGAGAATGTTCTTCTTCTGCTGCCCGCCCTGCTCGGGACGTTCGGCATCTGGTGGTTTGCGGGCCCGCAGCCCGATCTGGTCGCTCGCATCGTCATCGCGTCGCTGGCCTGGGCGGTGATGCTGATCGGTGCGGCGTGGACGGTGCTCGCGGCGACGCGCCGCGAGCCGGTGCTGAGTGCGCGCGTGCTAGCGGGCATCTTCGGTGTGCTCGCGGTGTTCATGCTCGTGCGCGGCGTCTATTTCGTCCTGTCCCCGCACGCCGCAAGCAACATCATGGATGGGCGCAGCTGGATGAATGTGATCACGCCGATTCTCGCGTCGGTGCTGCCGGTGATCGGCACGACGGGCTTCCTGCTGCTGTGTTCCGACCGCATCCGGCGGCAATGGGAGCGAGCGGCATCGACGGATTACCTGACCGGCCTGGCCAACCGGCGCACGCTCGCCGCCGCCGGCGCCGAGCGGTTGCAGCAGGCCGCACGCGATGGCCGCGCGTTCGCGATCGCCCTGCTCGACATCGACCATTTCAAGACGATCAACGACCGGCTTGGCCACGACGCCGGCGATCTCGCGCTGGTGCATGTCGCGCAATGCCTGCAGGGCGTGTGTGGCGAACGCCATCTGCTCGCACGGCACGGCGGCGAGGAGTTCGTTGCGGTGCTCGCGCTGGACAGCGAGGCCCAGGCCCGCGTCGTCGCCGAGCAGTTGCGCCAGGCCGTGCGCGCACACCCGTTCCGCCACGGCGACGAAGTGCTGACGATCACGGTTTCCATCGGCCTGGCCCTGCGGCGCGAGCCGGACCGCAGCCTCGATGACCTGCTGCGCCGCGCCGACGCGGCGCTGTACGCGGCCAAGCGCGGCGGGCGCGACCGGGTGGAAAGCGCCGCGGCCTGAATCGCCGCGCGGTGCATTTCAGACCAGTTGCGTCCCTGATCTGGTGAGGCTCTGACCAGGTGAGGCTCGGGGCCCGTGCCGCTCAGATCAGGTGCGGCCGCAGCACTTCTTCTAGCCAACGCATGAATGCCTGCACGCGCTTTGGCAGATGACGCCGGTTCGCGTACAGCAGCGATACCGGCATCGGTTCTGCACGAAACCCGGGCAGCACTTCGATCAGGCGGCCGTCGTCGACCGGCGCGCGCAGTCCACTGTCCGGCGCCTGGATCAGACCAAGTCCGGCGAGGCAGGCCGCCTGGTACGCCTCCGAATTGTTGACCACGAGCGCGAACGGCACCGCGCGCGTGCGCAGCGTGCCGTCGCGGTCGATGTATTCGAAATCCTCGGGTCGCGCGCCGAGCACCGGGGCGTAGCCGACCAGACGATGGGTGTCCAGATCCTCGGGGGATTGCGGCACGCCGTGGCGCTCGAGGTAGGCCGGGCTCGCGACGGTCAGCACGCGGAAACGGCCGAGAGGACGCGCCACGAGGCTCGAATCCGCCAATGTACCGACGCGCAGCACGCAGTCGAAGCCTTCGCGCACGAGGTCGACGCGCCGGTCGGTGCTGCCGAGTTCCAGGGTGATGCCCGGATGCGCGGCGAGGAATTCCGCCAGCCGCGGCACGACGAGGTGGCGCGCCATGCCGATCGACATGTCCACGCGCAGGCGCCCCGTATACGCGGCGTCGCCGAGCTGGAACATGCTCTGCAGTTCGTCGGCGTCGGCGAGCAGGTCCAGCGCGCGTTCGTAGTAGGCCTGGCCGTCCTGGGTCAGCTGCACCCGGCGCGTGGTCCGGTGCAGCAGCCGCGTGCCGAGATGGTTCTCGAGCTGCTGCACCGCCGTCGAGACGCTGGCCTTGGGCACACCGAGCCGGTCGGCGGCCTGGGTGAAGCTCGCGAGTTCGGCGACGCGCAGGAAAGTCCGGGTGGCATCGAGCAGATCCATGGCGTCGCCGTCGTTCGTAATTTCCGAACAGTCTAAACGGAGCCGGCGGATTTATGCCGCATTCCGACTCAATGACACTGTCGCCACGGCGCCGCTCCCGGTGCCGCCCATCCCGACAGGAGCAGTCCATGACCCGCAAGATCGCACTCGTTACCGGTGGCAGCCGCGGCCTTGGCCGCAGTACCGCGCTCAGGCTCGCCGCGCACGGCGTCGACGTCGTGCTGACCTGGCGCACCCGTCGCGAGGAGGCCGATGCCGTCGTCGCCGACATCCAGGCCCAGGGCGGCCGCGCCGTCGCGCTCGCGCTGGACGTTGCCGACAGCCGCAACTTCGCCGCCTTCGCCGACGCGCTGCGCAGCGAACTGCAACGCATCTGGCAGCGCGACACCTTCGATTTTCTCGTCAACAACGCCGGCATCGGCATCAACGCACCGTTCGCCCAGATCAACGAAGCACAGTTCGACGAGCTCATGAACGTCCAGTTCAAGGGCGTGTTTTTCCTGACCCAGGCCCTGCTGCCGCTGATCGCCGACGGTGGCCGCATCGTGAACCTGTCCACCGGCCTGACGCGCTTCTCGATCCCGGGCTATTCCGCCTACGCTGCGATGAAAGGTGCGATCGAAGTACTGACGCGCTACCTGGCCAAGGAACTCGGCCCGCGCGGCATTGCCGCCAACGTGGTCGCGCCCGGCGCGATCGAGACCGACTTCGGCGGCGGCCGCCTGCGCGACGACGCCGACCTGAACCGTTTCATCGCCGCGCAGACCGCGCTCGGCCGCGTCGGCCAGCCCGACGACATCGGCGGCGTCATCGCCTCGCTGCTGTCGGCTGACAATGCCTGGATCAATGCGCAGCGTATCGAGGCTTCGGGTGGGATGTTTCTGTAAACGCGCTGCCTGCACCGGACCTCGTGTCCGGTGCTGGGCGCTAGGGGCGGCTGCGCGGTCAGCCGGGCAACCCTGGGTCAATCGCCGCATATCCGCAATCGCAGTTTCGGAAGAACGCAAGAGTGCCTGCACGTCCGCGGGTCCGCATGCGTCGGCGCGGCAGATTTCTCGTGTGATCGTCCTGAGTTCCTCGGTGGTCCGCGTGAACGCCGGGTTATGCGGTGGGCGACTTAAGACGGTACCGCGCTTCAAGCCAGGGGATCACTGCGAGGCATGATGCGAGCCGCGGGTCAGGGTCGCCCTTGAGACTCTTCAGGAAAGCAATGGAATCCCGTAGGTCATCGGATGGGGCGCCAGCAACGGACAACTCTTCAGCAAGGCGCTCGACGTCAACGACCAGGGTTGCCAACGAAGCGCCGGCCAAGGCAGCGCGATCGATATAGGAGGGGCTCAAGAGCGCCAAGCCTCGTTGAGCCTCAGCGAGCGCTTCGTGCAACCTGCCATTCGCGCGGAGTCGCGAAACCCTGCCGACGGCCGCAGAAGCGCGTATTTGGGCGACGAAGTTGAGGAGCCGTAGCGGTATGAGATGCATGACGCCCCTGAGCTGAGCCGCCCCGGGGCGGGGCCGGCTCGAACGAAATGTCAGGCACCCAAACCGCAAAGGCTGAGCGCGCTGAGGAGGACTCCGAGACAATCTGAGGTCATCCAAGATGACTTGTGCCGCGGACGATCGAATGCCGGCGAACCGTACCGCAATGTCTAGCCCGGCCGTTTCCTGCCCGGCCGCCGTGTCGCGCTCGGATCGACGTGTAGCCAGCGTTCGGCAACGGCATCGAGCGATGCATTGCTGCGTTCGCCTTCGGCGTGTGCGAGACGCGCCGCCGCGACACGCTCGCGTTCGAGACGGCGGCAGCGCGGACAGCGTGTCGCGGTTGTCCACATGTCGCCTTTGGCGATTTCGTACCACCACTTCTGTCGGCCCGTGGCCCAGACACCTGCGATTCCGCAGTCCTTGCATGCGAACGTGATATCGACGTAATAGCCCCGCTGGACGAATGCGGGGATGTCATAGGCGCTGTGGTTGCGCCCCAGTCGCGTTACGTCGACGGGCAGCGTAAGGCCAAATACGGCGGGCCGAGGGCGCAGGCGCCGCCGCGCAATGCTCGCCGGGGCGGGCGGCGGCATCATCTTGCCGTCGGTCATGATCCGGTCGCGGTATTTGCGCGTGTGCATGGCATTGCCTCTGACGAGGTACCAGAAGAGTCTGCTGAAGCGCGAGTTTGCCGAATCCGCTGCCGAACAGGTAGACCGACACTCTGCTGATGCGCGTTCCGCTCCCTGTGGGGACACGCGCATTCGCAGGTCCGGCCAGGCGATGCGTTCAGTCGTGGGCCTTGCGCAGCTCAGCCAGTCTCCCCGACAACCAGTCCCTGCTCGCGACCGGCGCGTCACCGCCACATTTCACCTGATATGCGTCGCCGCTGATGCTGCTGCGGCTCGCGGCGCGCTCGATGAATTCCTCGGCCGTCCCGATCGCGTCGCGCTTGAGCAGATGGTCGAGCTTGCGTTGCAGATGGGCGCGTGCCTCGGCGGCCTCATGCCAGTCGCCGTTGCGGTCGAAGCGGCAGCCGGAATCGCTGAGTGCCGCAAGCAACGCGTCGATTTCGACACGCACCGCGGCGGCAGGCGGTGCCGCGACGCAGGCGGCGGTGAACGGCAGCGACAGTCCGATCAGGCGGCGCAGGTACATCATCCCGAAACTCCTCGTCAGGTGCCGATCGGAACCAGTCAATCGGCAGCCATCCGTTGATGCCACTCAATCCGTGCAGCCGCTCCACCAGCATCGGTTCGCGCTGATGAAGTTCATGAGTGCCGTGTGCTTGGGCGTGTTCTGCGCGTCGAGATGCTCGACCGCGCCCCAGCTGCCGAACTTGCCATAACCGCTCGACGCGGTGAAGTGCATGAACAATTCGCCGCCGCTGGCCTTCCAGAAATCCAGGTGCTGTGTATATGCGCTGCCCATGCGCGCGTCGCGGTTGGCACCGTTGAACAAGGCGGTGACGGCGGTGTTGTTCTCCACGCCGAGGATGCCGGCCAGATGCTGACCGCCTTCGTAGCTGATCAGACGCAGCGCGCGCGGAATCGCCGCGGCCCGGTGCGATGTGATCCACGACTGCACTTCGGCCAGGCTGCCGCCGGAAGGGCTGTTCGGTAGCTGGCCGCCGGCGTTGAACTCGGCGAACAGCGTGGCGAGGCTCCAGCTGGCCACGGTCGCTTCGGTCGACGGACCACCGAGATAGCCGCCGAAGTACGGCGCGATCGCAACGGCGCCGATCTGGTGGCCGTGGCACGGACGTCCGGCGATCCACAGCGGGCAGTCAGCGGCCTGGGTCTGCGTATACGCATTCGCCGCCTGCGCACCAAGCACGCAGGTCACGCGCGCCGCCTGCGCGCCGAATGCAGTTTTCCACAGGTCGCACAGTTGCGCCGAACGCTGGCCGTACCAGTTCAGGCGCCGGTCGAAGCCCGAGCCTTGGTTGCCGTAGGCGGCCGTGCCCTGTGCCTCGACATAGACGCCCTGCTGAAACTGGCCGTTCCAGACTTCGTTGGAGTATTCGACGTAGACCTCGAGGTCCGGCCGCAGCAGCCGTTTCACGGCGAGCGCGAATTGCGTCATGTAGTCGTCGCTCGCCCGGTGCGGCAGGGTGAACCACGGATTCGCATCGGTGCGGTTGGCCAGTTCGACCATGATCTCGAGCGGCATGTTGCCCTCGGTCCAGCGCACGTCGGCCATGCGCGGGCGATCGGCGTAGTCCTGCTGGGCCGAATTGTTCGTGCCCATCCAGTCCATGAAGCGCAGTACCTTGTTGCGACGGATCAGCGACAGGAAGTCCGGGTGGAACAGTTGCGACGGTCCCGAGTGCTCGTCGTAGCCCGGCATCCAGATATGGATATTGCGCAGATGGTTGCCGGCCGCGACGGAATTGATGCGCAGCATCCAGCCGCCGCTGGCCGCGTTGACGTCGAGCACGTCGCGCCCTGGCCTGGACAAGGCGACATTCTTCACCGCGGCGAAGTGGTAGCTGATGTCGCCCTGGCCGTCATACGTCACGACATAGCGGCCGCCCGGATAGTGGCCGGCGTAGTCGCCGAAGAACAACAGTGTTGCCACGGCGTTGTAGGACGGCGTGCTGCAGCCCGGATTGGCGGTCAGCGGCGTCAGCGACCGAACGTAGCCGTCGGCGTCGAGATCCAGGCAGGCCGCTTCGCCGGTATCGAATACGCCGGCACCGCTGGTGTTCGCCGTGATCCAGCTGCGCGACTGCTTCATGGCATCGGTGGAGTTGTAGCTGGTCGAGTAGTCGACGACGCCGTCGAGGTTCGTGCCCAGCGGCGAGGCGTGGTTGGAGGGGAAGTCGAAGCCGTTGCGCCAGATCGTGTCGAAGGCGCTGGCGGGCTGGGCGACGAGCAGCGCTATCCAGCTCAGAACACACGCGATTGAACGGACAAACGACATCGGAGTCATCCAGATAATGTTGCCGCCAGGGCGGTGGCAAGTCAGCCCGTACCCTAACGCGCCGTGTCCGCCACGATGGCGATCGGGTGCACAGATCGGCTGCGGCGTTCCAAAGCTATGGCCGCAATTGTCATCGCTACGGCACGAGAAACCGGTGATTGCCGCGATAGACGAACTCTCGCGGCCTGATCGTGTCAGCAGCAGACCCAGGTGAGGTTGCTCATGGATGCATTGATCAGGTGCTTATCTTCCGCCGTCGCCGCGTTGACCGGCGGCATGGCGATGTACGGTCTTACGCGGCTGCACTACTTCATCACGCTCGCTGAAATACGGCGCATACAACCGGGCGCACGACTATGCAGTTTTGACTTCGATGCGATGGCGCTTTGGCTGATGCCGCTCGGCGCGGTTTGCATGATTCTACTATCCGAGATTTTTCTGACGCGCATACGACGAGTGGCATGAGTTGTCCTGAAGCGTCTGAAAAGATGTCAAGCCAAGTCGAAAAGATCGTTGAAAGCGCTTCCTCGGGGGGTGAACGATGGCTCAGAATCGCAGGCTCCCATCGTTCTGTCGCCCGACGGGTCGGAGGGTTTGGGAGTGGTGTTCGCGTCACATAGGGGCAGGGCGTAAAACGCTGTATTCGCCGCGGCACTGGGCTTTCGTTCCGGACGGAGCAACATCCCGGACGGAGCAACATTAACCCCATCCCCACCCAACCCTCCCCTTGAAGGGGAGGGCTAAATCAACGGCTCGACAGCTTGGAGCCCTCCGCCTTCAGGGGAGGGGTAAATCAACGGCTCGACAGCTTTGAGCCCTCCCCTTCAAGGGGAGGGCTGGGTGGGGATGGTGTTGCATCGTCAGGTTGGCACCACCGAGGGCTTTTCATTCCGCTCACGGCTGCCTGCGCCGCGCGATCAGACGCCGGTTCTGCACCGGCTCGATCCGCAGGATGTCGCACGGTTGTGTTTCGTCTTCGGTGCCTTCGGCAACGTCGGTGTTCGCCGATGCATCCTCACCGTTGCCCGTAGTCGGATCGACAGTGACGGCCTCGCGCGGCCCTGCGGGAGACTCTGCCGGCATTGTCGGCGAGAGCAGCAGGATCACCTGGTCGCCACGGCGTAAGTCGAATTCCTCGCCCGAGCCGCTGACCAGCGGCGACACCGTCGCGTCGCCGCGGCGATGCACGACGCCTTCGGCGTAGCGGCAGTACAGCGTCGCATCGTTTGGCAGTTGGCCAATCAGCATTTCCTGCGGCGTCGCCTCGATTTCGATCTCGCGTGCGAAGCGGTCTGCTGCCTTGCGCACGGACAGCACGCGAACGACGACGGCACGGTCCGTGCGGGCCAGTACGCTGTCGAGCGATTCGTGCACAGCCCGTCCGGCAAGGCCGCTGCCGGGCCACGCCAGCCCGAGCAGCACCAGCGTTCGGAGTTTCATCGTCGTACCCCTCGTTGCGGATGTCACCGTGACAGCGCGCTTCACGCGTCCGCCGCCAGCAGAATCGCGCGGACCTGTTCGTACTCGCGCAGACGCGCGTAGTCCTTGTCGGTCGGCGACGCGATGCGGCTGAGGTCCATATTGTCGCCGACGTCGGCGAGCTTGACCGCGCGTGCGAGCGGATTCGCTGCGGCGCGATGCGCGGCATCGATGCGGCTTTCGCCTTCATGCTTGGTCAAGGCGCGCACGGCATCGACGACTTCAGCCGGAAAGCCCTCGCGCGCCAGATCGTCGAAGGTCAGCAGCGTGTCCTCGACCACGTCGTGCAGCACGGCGGCCATGCGTTCGTGCTCGCCGTTCACGGCCAGCATCAGGCGCAGCGGATGGAAGATGTACGGCGCGCCGGCCTTGTCGACCTGGCCTGCATGCGCGCGCGCGGCGATCTCAATGGCTTTCTCGATCGTGCTCATCAACTACTCCGCGGCCTTGACGCCGTCGATGTTCTGGCCTATGCGCCAGAGCACGCCGGTCGGATCGCCGAGCACGAAGTCACGGATAGCCCAGGGCCGGTCCTCCGGCGGTTCAGCCAGCACGCCATAACGCGCAGCGAGGTCCTGTGCGACCACGTGCTGCCACCAGGCTTCGACGTCCGGCACCAGCAGATGCATCATGAAATTCTCGGCGTGCTCTTTCACGTAGAAGCGCTGCAGCAGGAAACTGCAGTTGCCGACGTGCAGGTAGGCCATGTCGTCGGATTGCCACGGAATGTGGAAGCCGAGGTCGGCGTAGAAGCGCAGCGACAGCGCGAGATCGCGTGCGGGTACGAAGGCTTTGATCTCGTTGGCTTGCATGGCTCAGGTTCCTCGCTCGGTGCGGCGGCGGGCGGCGGCGTGCATCGGCACGGATGCACAGCGGGTTGACAGGAGTCGATGAATACCCGGAGATCTCATCGCTGCCGGTGCTCGTAGGCTCGCAGCCCGGCCGCCACGATGAGGCAGGCCAGCGCGACGAGATCGGCCGCGACCACGCGCGCAAGCGATGCGTTGTACGGGCCGGTATCCCAGGCCAGCAGCAGGAATGACACGACGCTGATCGCTGCAGCCATCAGCGCGAGCGGTTGCAGGCGCGAACGCACCGCGGCGAACAGGCAGAGCGCGCCCACGAGTCCGAACAGCACGGCGCGATGGCGCATGAGCAGGGCCAGATTCGGCTCGCTGAAATCCAGTCCGTAGAGCGTGTTCAATTGCGCCGCACCGGCCAGTCCACTGAGCGGCAGCAGGTGGATGGCGCCGACGACGACGAGCAGTGCCGAAACGAGATAGCGCATGCCGGCTGGTCCGGTGGGAGGCGGAACGCCCGGGCCGGAGTCTGGCGGTGCGGACGGATAGTCGGCAAGCGCCGGCGAATCCGGTGCCGGCCGCATCGCGTTGCGGCTGCGGCGGTAGTATTGCCGCTACGCCGCGCCGGCATCGCAATGTCGCGTCGCTACGGTGCTCCTTCTTCGATCAGCTTGCCGTCGCGAAACAGGATCTGCCCCGGCCATTTCCTGCTCGGGCAGCACGCGCCGTCGTCGGGCGCATAGCCCATGTAGATGCCGGCGATGCGGCCGGCTTCGATGCGCTGCGGTACGAAAGAGATGCCTTGCGCCGTGCCGGTGCTGCCGTTCGCGCGCTCGGCGCGCAATACCTGCTTGCCGCTTGTATCGATGAACAGCGCCTGGTGCAGCGATGTGAAGTTACCGCCATCGGGATTCGGCATCGAGAACGCGACAAAGGTGTCCTGCTTGCCGTCGCCGTCGATGTCGCCGCGGATGGCCTCGCTGACATAGGGAACGACGGCTTCGCCGCTGTCGCCGGCAGCCGTCTTTTCGAGGTATTGGCGGATCTCCGGCGCGAGGTCCTTGATGCCGTCGGCGAGTTCGACCGCGGCCATGGCAGGCAGCGACAGGCACAGCGTGGCGATGAGGGCAGGGATGGCGAGACGTGGCATGGATCTTCTCCGTGATCAGCGCGGGCGGCGCAGTGTCCGCAGTGCGACGCGAACGCGAAGTGACCGCGGGCTGATTGCGCGGCAGAGGCCGTTACGGAGTGGCGCTTGCGATGGGCGTGCTCGACACCGTGCCTGCACTTTGGTGCGCGCCGTCGGGTTGCGCAGGCGGCCGCCATCGGCAGGCACTGTACGTGCGGCGAAACGCGCGGCATCGGACCGATGCCGCGCGCACCGGCATCACTCGTCGTCGGTCTGCGCCATGGCGAGAATGTCCGACACGACGGTCCAGTTGTTGTCGGCGCCCAGTGTTGCGGTCAGCGCGAAGACGTTAGGCGGGAACTCGACCTTCTGGGAGTTCACGGCATCGGCGTCGACCACGGCACTCTGCGTGATGTTGCCGAAGGCGAGGAAATACGTCGGTTGCGGCGTGAACTGATAGTTCATGTTGGGCTGCGCCTGCAGCACGAGGGTGGGCTTGCCCGCCATGCCGATGCCGACGGCCACGGCGTTGACCGGCAGCGTGTTGTCGGCCGTCACGGTCATCGTGTTCGGGCGGTTGCCGTCCCTCAGGTTGTGCAGGTAGAAGGTGCGATTGGCTGCGTCATAGGAAAAGTCGATCGCGTTGTTCGCGTTGGCGCCTGCAGGGACGACCTGTGAGACGTCCAGCACGACGCCCGGCGAGAGCTGGCTGGTACCGGCCCAGACGAAGCACAGGTCGGTGTCGTCCCAGGTGAAGCGCACCTGTGTGCCCGGATACGCGTACTTGGCCAGCCAGGCCACGACGTTGCCTTGCTCGCTCGCGTTCTGCAGCAGCGCGAGCGAGGTCGGCGAGGTGGAATTGTTGACGAGGGTTATCTGGCGCTGGGTCATGGGTTTCCCTTTTTGTCGTGGAGGTGTGGACAGTGGTGCACCGGGCCGCGGAGTATGGTCCGCCCGGCGAGACGTTCCCGAACGCTGCCGGAACGTGCGCCGCGTCCTACGCAAGCGGCGTATGGCGGCCGCGCGCATCATGCGGCGGGCGTCGGGTCGTGTGCCTGCGCGTATTCCCGCACATGCCGTGCCACGCGCGCGATGGCGCGCATGCGCCGCTTTGTACGCTCCGCTCAGTCTTCGCGTGCGTACTCGACGCCGTCGACCGTCATCGTCCAGCGGCCGTCGGTCCCGCGCTGCGGTCTGCGCGAGACGACGAAGGTCGTTGAAATCGGGCCGAGGCCGACGACGAAGTTGTCGCCGTCGAAGCGCTTCAGCGGCGCCTTGAGCGACTTCTGGAATCCGTTGCCGCGGCTCTGTACGAATTCGACGCGTCCCTGCGGCGTGATCAGCAGGCGCGTATCGGCCGTGCGCCAGAGGCCGGCGTAGTCCGCGCGCTCGGCCGGCAGCGGCGTGCTGCAGCCGGCCAGCGCGAGCAGCAGAAGCAACAGCAGCAAGGTTCGGGTCATGGCTGGTCTCCGCACGTGTGGTACTGAGAATGACGCGGCCGGCCTATTCCGGGCAGCGCCCATCGGCGAGGAACCCGCGCACGAGCGCGACGATCCGCGCCTTGAGCCAGTCGGGTCCGGCGTCGAGCATATCGTTGTGCCGCGCGTGGGCGATCGGCACGACGCATTGACCGGTGGCCATCTGCTCCGGCGTCGGCAACACGCCGGGATCCGCCGCGAAATCGCTGCCGCGCAACGACAGCAACTTGAGTCCCGGAGACCGCGGCAGCGGATGGCGCCGGTTGTCGAGCGTGATCAGCGTCGTGGCTAGCCCCGGCGTCTGTTGCAGTGCGAGCGCCGACAGGTCGCCGCCGTTGGAATGACCGATCAGCACGAGATGCGCCCAGTCGTAGCCGGGGAATTGCCGCGCGAGCGTTTCGCGCGCCAGCCGCAGCGTGTCTGCGCCGCGCTGCCACATCGGCAGGCGATCTGCGAACAGGTTACCGCTAGTGCCGGGCTTGGGATCATCCGGCAGCACGGGCTGCAGCGCGACGACGAGAAAGCCCGCGTCGGCGAGCGGTCCGGCGATGAAGCCGTAGGCGGTGTGTTCGGCACCGTAGCCGGGACTCAGCAGCGCGACGGGGCAGGGCGCCTGCGGGGTGCAGTGCGCGTGCGTGGAGGGCGTATAGATCGCGAGCGGGGTGCGCCGATGGTGCGCGTCGTCGACGAGCACCTGTACGCGCGGTGGCGAGGCGGCGCTGGCCGCAGTGGCAAGTGCGATCGATGCGGTCAGTGCGATGAAGCGACATGAATTCATGCGTGGGCGAAGGGCGAGCGGGCGACCGCGGCATTCTGCGGCCGACCATCGTTGGCGACAACGTCCCATCCGCCCAAAAGGCGAAGCCGGGCGACAGGCGCCCGGCTTGCGGTTCAGCAATGATTGGTGCGTTGAGCGCTTACGGCATGGCGGATTTGAAGTAGCTGATCGCGTCGAGCACGTCCGGGGTCAGGCGGCGGATGCCGTTGGGATAGTCGTCCGCGGCGGTGCAAGTGGTGCAGCTCTGCGTGCTGACCACGCCGACGACGACGTTGTTGGCACCGGACCAGCGGTTCGTGTAGATGGCCGAGCCCGAGTGGCCGCCGGACAGGTCGCAGTTGGTCGTGAAGCGCGACTTCCAGCCGTCGGTGCCGGTGCTGTAGAAGCCACCGATGTTGCACGGCTTGGGATCCTGGTAGGCCCAGCCCTGCTTGCAGGTTTCATAGCGCACCGGTGCATTGGACAGGCCGCAGGCCGGATAGCCGCGGTTGAAGCAGGTGCCGTTGCTGAAGGCATTCGCGTCGCAATGGTCGCGCAGACTGTCTTCGCTGATCGCGACGTAGCCGAGCCAGCCGGTTTCATTGCCCGGTGCGGTTTCGAGCACCATGATTGCGTAGTCGTAGGTCCAGTCGGTGTCGCTGTCGCGGAAGGCTTCGGGCGTGAAGTACCAGGTCGCGTCGTGCGCGCCGTAGGGCTGGCAGGCGTCGCCGCTGCAGGTGCCTTCGCGACCCGGACGGAAGCGCGTGCCGGCGATCGAGATCCACTCGTCGTCCTTGCGGTCGTACAGGCAGTGCGCTGCGGTCAGCACATGCCGGCGGCCGACCAGCGTGCCGGAGCAGCCGGATTTCTCGCCGCCGCCGAGCTGGCCGAAGGCGCGATTCGGAAACGCGGTGTTGTCGTAGCGACGCGTCCGTGTGTCATCGCCGTCGCTCCAGCCCTTGAGGCCTTCGCCAATCGCGTCGGCGAGCACATCGGCGGCACCCTTCGTATCGCCCTTGGTGTCGCCCGAGGCGACGCCCGACTGCAGCGCCAGGCGATGCAGTTCGTGCGCCAGTTCGCGCGGCATCTCGACGCGGTACTTCGCGCCGGTCTTCGCGTTGACTGCGGTCCAGTACTGGTCGCCGGTCGATACCGTCTTGTCGTCGCTACTGCTCTTCGCGTCACCGTTGCTGCTGGCGGCACGTTCGCCCCAGGCGGCTTCGGCAGACTGGGTGTCGGTGTCGGCGAAGCGCGCGGTGCCGTCGCGGCGCCAGATTTCCTGCGTGAATCCCTTCGCGCCCGGCAGCCCCGCCGTGACGTCGACGACGAGGTCGGAACCGAGCTGAGACGCGTCCGTCGTGCGGCCGCCGGCGGCGAACGCGCCGTCGACGCACCCCATGCCCAGCATCAGCAGCAGCGCTGCGCGAATCGAATTGAATTTCATGATCCTCTCTCCCTTGGGTTGATAAGTGCCGGCTGTTCCGGCGGTGTCGAGGACACATACGCAGAAGCGCAGCGGAGGGATCACGGGGTGCAAAGCGGTGCGGCGCGAGGTCGCGTTGGGCGCACGCACGGCATCGGGATGCCAGGGTGAGCCGTGCACCGTGGAATGCCTGCCGCCCGACTCCCGTCATGCCATGCCCGGTGTTTACATGGGAACTATGTTGCAAATGGCCATGCGAGCCTGCGAATCACCTGCTTGCATGCGACTCGCCGCGCACGGCGCGCGTTCCCGCTCGAAGCTGACGCGCCCCGATGCGGGCGCGTTGTTGCCCTGGGCGGATACGCCGCAACCCGTTTACTGCCGCGTTTCCGGTTCGAAGTGGAAATGCGCGGAATTCTCGCCGAACCAGAAATTCGCGCTCTGGTCCTGCCGTCCGTAGCGCACCGTCAGGCCGGACGGGCCGGAACCCTGGAAGTAGTCGAGCGCGAACTCGTGCGTTCCAGCGGCGAGGCGGATGCCGCAGGTCTGCACCGACAGCGCGCGTGGCCGGGGATCCGCACACAGCGGGCGGTTGTCGATGCGCAGCGAGAAACCGTCGTCGCTGCCGACGAGAAACCGATAGTCGCCTTCCGCAAGCACGCTGAAGTGTTTGCGTACGCCGAGAAACAGGTTCTCCGGATAGCCGATGTCGCCGAGTTCGGCGTGGCGCAGGCGTCCGCCGTGCGAGAGGTCGAGACGATCGACGAACAGCTCGCGTGATTCGACGATCGTGCGCTTCTGGTCGAGATGGCCGATCGGGCTCGCGTTGCGTTCCAGTGTCAATCGCAGCACCGGCGTGATGCGCACGGGCCACATGGTGTGCGCGAGCAAGCCACCGACGATCAGCAGCAGTACGCTCGCCACCGTGTCTTTGCGCGCCAGTTCCATGTCAGCGCACCGGTTCCAGGCGCCAGACATCGAACCACATGCGCTGCTCCATCTGCGAGGTGCTCAGCGGCCAGCCATAGGTCAGCGGGGCGAACCAGGCGAAGCCTGCCGCGACAAGCAGCAGGAGCAGCAGCAGGTTGATGCGCGGATGCCAGCGTCCCGCCGCGAGGCCGTCGCCGAACAGGTAGTTCCACAGTACGGCCAGGTTTGCGATGCCGAACATCAGCGGCAGCAGGTAGTGATAGAGGTACATGACGCGTCCGATCTGCAGGATCGCCGCGAAGTAGGCCAGATACAGGCACGTGAACAGCACCAGCCAGTGATAGTCGCGCGGACGCGTTACGGCGTGCCCGAACACCACATGCCCGACCATCAGCGTGAACGACAGCACGATCCCGCCGAGCACGGCGAGCCACACCAGTGGATTGGACACGAGGTAGGTGTACTCGACATGGCTCACGCCTTTGACGATCTCGCGGTTCCAGCGGTAGTTGATGGTCTTGCCGCCGAGCGGCCACTGCGTGGCATGGCTGCCGTTCTCGCCGGGCTTGCACACGTCCAGGCGCGGCACGCCGTCGGAATATTCGGCCATGTAGCGCAGGTGATCGCGCAGCCCGGCGCGGAATCCGGAAGCGGTCCAGGTCGTATGCTCGCGCAGATGCTGCAGGTACTCCGCGGACGCCTTGTAGGTGCGTCCGGGAATGACCTCGGTCGACGTGGCGATGAAGACGTAGAAGCTGCCGAAGAAGACGATCAGCAGCGGCAGACCGAATGCCGGTACGGCTGCGGACAGGCGCTTTGCCACGCCCCGCCAGCGTGATTCGCGCAGCGCCGGCCACTGTTCGGCCACGAACAGCGCCACCGGCAACAGCAGCAGCACGGCGCCATTGAGCTTCACCGCGATCGTCAGGCCGACCAGCGTGCCCAGCCCGATGTAATGACGCAGTCGCACGCGGCCGCCGCTGCGCAGGGCGAAAGCCAGCAGACAGATCGCACCCAGCGCGAAGGCCAGCTGGATGCCTTCGAGCATCGCCGAGCGCGCATGCACGACCAGCGCGTTGTCGAGCGCCGGCAGTGCGGCAAACACGAAACCGAGCAGTCGTCTCCCCGTGATCAGGACCAGGGTGGCGTAGAGCAGCATCACCGCCGCGATCATCGACACGACGGAAGCCAGTCGCACGCCGGCAAAGGAATAGCCTGGCGGCAGCTGTGCCTGTTCTACGCGATCGGCGCGCAGCAGCGCGCTCGTGTCGAGTTCCGCGTTGCGCGCCAACGTGGCCTCGCCCAGCGCGATCAGCATCTTTCCGAGTGGCGGATGCGATTCCATGTACATCACGCCGGCAATGTGTTTCTGCGCTGAGGTGACGTGGTAGTTCTCGTCCCAGAACAGCGAAGTCGGCACCCAGTAGCGCGTGCCGATGCTGAGGATGGACAGGCCAAGCAGCACCAGCGGTGCGATCCATCGCAGTGCGCGCGTTTCCGCTGCCGATCGTGATGGATCCGCCGTGCTGCCGCTGGCTGCCGTCATGCTTCCCCCGAAGGTCCTGGGCCCGCTCGGCGCTTTGTCGTGTGCACTTGCGTGGACAACGCGGCGGGTTTTTCCACTTCGCTGCAGTGCAGATTGACACCGGTGCCAGAAGTCGTCAACGTCGCCGCCGCCACGGATTCCGCGCGTCGGGATCCCGGGTTTCGTGCAGTCTGGGAGGGCTGACATGATCCGATCAAGATTCCAGCGAAACTGCATGGGATACGGCAGAACTGCTGCAAGCGGCAATGTCGCTTCCGGTGTTCGTGCGGTTGCGAAACATCTGCGCTCGTCCACATCGTCGCCACTGCGGCCAGTCGCTTCGCCGGCCTCGCCGCGAAAAAGTCTGTCGAAAAATGATACCGGTGTCATCGCGCTTCCGGCGCGACACCGATGGCGATGTCGCTGAGACGTAGAGGCCTCTGACCGAACCTGCCTCCCGGCGAATTCTTCCCGCGTGCATCCGCGCGCCACGCGCGGAGCTACGCGGTGCTGGCGTGCGCCGTGGCGGCACGCGGCAAACCGATGAAAGGCCGGACCTGCGTCTCTGCGATTCAGTGATCCATTCGTCACATCGTCCGAAGGTCGCTCGCCGTGGTGACCACCTCCTGTCACTCACTCTTGTCCGGGGACCTCCATGATGGTTGTGAACACACTGCGACGCGCCGCCCGTGCGGCAGCACTGTCGATCGCCCTGCTGTTCGCCGCTGCGCCTGCTGTCGTCGGCGCGCAGGCGAATGTGCCGTTTGCGGAAAACTTCGATGCGGCCACGACCGCGACCTTCCTCACCGCGGGCTATCGCGCGTTGCCGGGCGATCCGGCGAAACCGATGTATTTCGCGACCGGCGGCGGCAGCAACATCACGATCACGCCGGACGGGCAGCTCAGCCTGACCAACGGCCGCTTCACGATCGGAAACACCGATACCGCCGTCACGTCGACCGCGGCGATCGCGCCGCCGGGGATCTTCGACCTCAGCCAGCAATACACCGTGTCGTTCTGCGTCGTATCGGCTTCCGGCGCGGGAAATTTCCAGATCTACGTCAACAACAACACGACCGGCGCGGCCAATTCGCCGCTCGGCAATGCCTCGCGCATCGCGAATCTCGCGGTCACCGGCCTGACGCCGGCGACCGTGTATTCGGTGACTTCGACCGCCGGCTCGCCGACCGCATTCCTGCAGTTGCGGGCCGAGAGCAGCGCGCTGGTCGTACTCGACGACCTGCGCATCGACTATGGCGCGAATAGCAGCGCGACCTGTCCGCCGCCAGGCGAGGCACAACTCACCCTCGATCCGGCCGACACGAGCTGGACCGCACCCGCCGGAAGCGCCGGGCGCGTCGTGACCGTGACGGCGGTGACTGCCGCCGGTACCGCGGACACGTTCAGTGTGGTGTCGAGCAACCCGGCCGCAGTCGGCGTGGTTGCCAAAGGCAATGCCGTGACGCTGAGCCCGATCGCCGCGGGCACCTCCACGATCACCTTCACGAGCGGGTCGGACGCGTCGGTGCAGAAGACCATTGCGGTCACCGTCCTCGCCGAATCGACGACGGTCTACGATCTCAGTGGTGTGGTTTCGCCCGCCGCGCTGTCCACCGGCGTGCATGCGGACACTCGCCTGCGCCTGCAGTTCGATGCGCCGCCAGCCCTGGGCAGCGCCGGCAGCGTGCGCATCCATCGCGTCAGCGACGGTGCGCTCGTCGACACGATTCCGCTGAGCGGCGATGTGGACGCGCTGGGTCATCCGGGGCAGGACCGCGTGCGCGTGGTGCGGCGCGAGTCGATCAGCGTGGCGGGCAGCGTGGTGACGATCGCGCCGCACAGCCATGCGCTGGCCTACGACACCGAATATCGCGTGCTCATCGACAACGGCGTGATCACCGGCGCGACGCTGCACGGCACGGCGTTCGACGGCATCGGCGCGAACGCCGGCTGGCACTTCACCACGCGCAGCGCGCCTGCGGTTTCGGCGAACCTCATGGTCGATGACGACGGACTCGCCGATTTCCGTACGGTGCAGGCCGCCATTGATTTCGCGGTGCAACAGTTTCCGGGCAACACGCCGGTGGATATCCATATCGGCAACGGCAACTACCGCGAGCTGCTCTATCTGCGCGGCAAGCCCCGTCTGTCGCTGATCGGCGAGACCCGCGACGGCGTAGTGCTGAACTATCGCAACTCCGAGGCGATCAACGCGGGCACCGGCACGAGCCGCGCGCCGGGCCCGGGCGCGGCCAACGGCGGGCGCAGCGTCTTCCTGATCGAGAACGCCGACCTGCTGACGCTGGAAAACCTCACCCTGCGCAACACCACGCTACGTTCCGCCGCGGCGAGCCAGGCCGAGACGTTGTACTTCAACGGCGACGGCACGCAGCGCCTGATCGCGAAATACGTGCGCTTCCAGAGCGAGCAGGACACGCTGCAGCTGAAGTCCTATGCCTGGATCTATCGCAGTCTCGTCGAAGGCAACGTCGATTTCATCTGGGGCGCCAACCGGGTCAGCCTGTTCGAGGAAAGTGAGATCCGCTCGGTCGGCGATACGCAGAACCCGGGGCAGGGTGGCTATGTGCTGCAGGCGCGCAGCGTCGCCGCCGGCGACAAGGGTTTCGTGTTCCTCAACAGCGCGCTGACGCACGGACCGGGACCCGGTCCGCTCGCGGGCGACGTGCCGGCGGGGACCACGTACCTGGCACGCAGCGGCGGCAGCGCCGCGTATTTCGATAACGTGGTCTTCATCAACACGCGCATGGACGCGCATGTCGCGAGCCTCGGCTGGGCTGCGGCTGGTGTGAACGGACAGCCCGCTTCGAATCCCGCCGTGCCGACCGCGACCAGCGGCTGGCGCGAATACGGCAGCACCGATCTTTCCGGCACACCGCTCGACCTGTCCGGCCGCGTCGGTGGCTACACGTTGCAGCCGGCCGAGGTCGCTGCCGAGTTCTCCACTCGTGCACAGATATTCTCGGCGTACGGCGGCGGTGCCGGCTGGGATCCGCTCGGCGATGGCGCGCCCGCCGACCGTCTGTTCGCCGCCGGATTCGATCCGGCGGCCGGACCGGACAGCAACCTGCCATTGACCGAGAACTTCGCCGACGCGACCGTCGGCGCGGGCAGCGGCGGCAGCATCAGCAGCTTCTGGTCGGCGGCCTATCGTGCACTACCGGGCCAGCCCGGCGTGTCGATGTACACGATGGCCGGCGGCGGCAGCGGCCTGCTCGTCACGCCGGAAAAGACCCTGTCGCTGACCGGCGCGCGCTTCACGATCGGCAACACCATACCGACCCAGGCCAGCGACGCGACCACCGCGCCGCCCGGCGTGTTCGGCCTCGACCAGCCGTATACCGTCTCGTTCTGCGTGATGTCGCGTTCCGCCACCGGCTTCTTCTACGTCTACATCGACAACAACACCACATCCTCGGCGAACTCGCCGCTCGGCGCGGCGTCGCGGCTCGGCGAATTCGCGGTCGCGGACATGGTGCCCGGCACGGTGTTCTCGGTGACCGGCAACGTAGGAACGGCGGCGTCGTTCCTGCAACTGCGCACGAACAGCGGCACGACGCTGGTGATGGACAACCTGCGCATCGACCGCGGCACGGTTGCCGGCGCCACCTGCAAGGGGGCCGGCAGCTCCAGCTCCAGCAGCTCGTCCAGTTCCTCGAGTTCCAGCAGCTCAAGTTCCTCCAGCAGCAGTTCGTCGAGCAGTTCCAGCTCGTCGTCGAGCAGCACGCCCGGCACGCTGACCTGCGAGGTCGCCAACACCGTGCCCGGCTTCGCATCGCTGGGTACAGGAACCACGGGCGGTGCCGGTGGACGCGTGGTCACCGTGACGACGGGCGAGCAGCTCGTGACCGAACTCGCCAATCAGGTCGGCAATCCGCAACCGCTGACGATCTTCATCGGCGGCATCATCACCCCGGCCAACAGCGGCAGCGTGAGCAAGTTCGACGTCAAGGACATGGACAACGTGTCCCTCATCGGCCTGCCCGGTTCGCTGTTCGACGGCATCGGCATCAAGATCTGGCGCGCGAACAATGTCATCGTGCGTAATGTGACGATGCGCTACGTCAACATCGGCGACAAGGACCACATCAGCATCGACGGGCCTGCGTCCAATATCTGGATCGACCACAACGAGCTGTACAACTCGCTGGCGGTGGACCAGGACTTCTACGACGAACTGGTCAGCGGCAAGGGCAGCATCGACAACATCACCGTCTCGTACAACTACCTGCACGACAGCTGGAAGACCTCGCTGTGGGGCTCCAGCGACAGCGACAGTTTCAACCGCCACATCAGCTTCGTCGGCAACCGTTGGGACAACGTCATGTCGCGTCTGCCGCTGTTCCGCTACGGCGAAGCCCATGTGCTCAACAACTACTACCACAACGTCCAGCGCACGGCTGTCAATTCGCGCATGGGCGCGAAGATCCGCATCGACAGCTCGCACTTCGATGATTCCACCAACGTGGTGATCTCGCAGGACAGCAGCCAGATCGGCTTCTGGGACACGAACGGCGACAACGTTTTCCAGAATGTCACCTGGACCGAGCTGCCCACGCCGAACTGCACGAGCAATCCCTGCGCCTGGGGCAATACGCCGGGCACGGTGCAGAACGGCGGCCAGATCGCCTCGACGGTCAGCTACACGCCGCCGTATGCCTACTCGACCGTGCCGGGTGCCGAGGTGCGCGCGCATGTGATCGCCAATGCCGGTACCGGCAAGATCGACGCGTGCCTGCCGCAGCCGGGCGGCAGTTCGTCGAGTTCGAGCAGCTCGAGCAGTTCATCGAGTAGCTCATCGAGCTCCAGCAGCTCGTCCAGCTCCAGCAGTTCGTCGAGTAGTTCCAGCAGCTCGTCCAGCTCCAGCAGTTCCGCCGGCGCGGTCATTCCGTTCGCCGAGGATTTCGATGCAGCGACGACGGCGACCTTCCGCACCGCGGCCTACCGCTCCCTGCCGGGCCAGCCGGCGGTCGAGATGTATTACGCGCTCGGCGGTGGCAGCAACATCACGATCGCCGACGGCAGCCTGGGCCTGGCCGGCGCGCGCTTCTCGATCGGCAGCACTCAGCCCGGCGTGCAGTCCACGACCACGACCTCGCCGCCCGGCATCTTCGACCTGGGCCAGCAGTACACCGTGTCGTTCTGCGTGCGCGCGGCCTCGGGCAGCGGCAGTCTGCAGCTCATGGTGGACAACACCACGACGAGCGGCGCGACCTCACCGCTGGGTTCCGCATCGCGCATCTACACCAAGGCGGTGAGCGCTCTGGTGGCCGGCAGCGTCGAGTCGGTGACCTCGACCGTCGGCACCGCGGCCTCGTACTTCCATCTGCGCACGGAGAGCAGCGCGAACGTGACGCTCGACAATCTGCGCGTGGACTACGGCGCCACCGGCAGCGCCACCTGCGCCGGCGGCGGTTCGTCGTCGAGTTCCAGCTCGTCCAGCTCCAGTTCGTCGAGTTCCAGCAGTTCGTCCAGCTCCAGCTCGTCGAGTTCGAGTTCCTCGAGCAGCTCCAGCTCATCGAGCGGCAATCCGATCGATGCGGCACTGCTGCCGGTCGGCAACGTGCTGCCGCCGGCGATGGGCGTGCGCACCTATGCGGCGCCGACGACGAACCTGTCCTTCGTCGCCACGCCGCCTACGCCCGTGCACGTGAACCACTATCAGAACCTGCCGAGCGATCCGACCGCCGGCGTGCTCAGTTTCGAGCGCGACACGGCGCCGGCGAACGGCTGGCATGCCTGGTCGGAATACGGCGCCGTCGTCGTCACCGGCGGCTCGGCCGCCGCGGCGAATCGCGTCTATACCGTGTTCACCAAGGAACAGCTGATCGCCGCACTGCAGGAGGCCGGCAACCAGCCCAAGATCATCCGCGTCGTCGGCGTGATCGACTTCCGCTTCACCAACGGCGTGTACCAGGAATACACCAGCTTCGCCGACCAGCATCAGGGCGGCACGGTCGTGATTCCCTCCAACACCACGCTGGTCGGCATCAACGGTGCCGACGGTTCGCCGGCGCGCTTTGCCGGCACGCAGATCGCGATCGGCCGCGAATTCTCGCCGCCGCACGCGAACTCGCCCGCGGCACCCGAGCCCAAGTCCAACTATGAAGCCTGGATCAGTCATGGCGGACTGGCCGAGGAATACCCGGGCTGGACGCGCAACGTGATCGTGCGCAACCTGCAGATCGAGAATCCCTGGGACGTGAACCCGGGCTCGGCCGATTCGGAGTTCGATGGCATCGTCGTGTCGTGGGCGCAGCAGGTCTGGGTCGATCACGTCAGCGTCGGACCCGGCCAGTACAACGGCACCTACACCGCGACACGGCGCGACGGTTCGCTCGACATCGTGCGCGCGTCGAACTACGTCACCGTGGCCAACAGCCGCTTCGAGACCAGCGACAAGACCAACCTGATCGGCAACGGCGACAGCGGCCGCGCCTGGAGCGACCAGGGCCGGCTCAAGGTGACCATGACCGGCAACCACTGGTACTTCAACCAGTCGCGCATGCCACGGGTTCGTTATGGAAAAGTGCACCTTTACAACAATTTCTACCAGGGCAGCACCGCTTCGGTGCCCAATCAGAAATGGGGCAGCGGCATGGCCGTGGGTACGCTGGGCGACATACTCGCGCAGGGCAATTTCTTCCACGTGCTCGGCGTGAAGATCAATTCGAGCAACGAGATCTGCGGCAAGCTCGTGATGAACCATGGCGGCGGCAGCGGCTTCCGCGGCGAAAACCTGTGGTTCCAGAGCGATCATGCCTCGGCGCTCACACCGCAGCTCGTCGACGCTTACCTCGCCGGCTGCGACGGCTTGCCGCTCGGCAACTGGCAGCCGCCCTACGCGTACACGCTGAGTTCCGATCCGCCATTGCTCGGCAGTGGCATTCCGGCCACGGCGGGGGCAGGCAAGCTGCCCTGAGATAGCGAAAGGTTTCCCGCCGCGCGCGCCAGGGATGGCGCGCACGTTTTCACGGCGTGCTCAGCGCCATTGCTGTCTCCGACGAATGCGCAACGGCCGGGTCCGCGCATCGACGACGCGTCAGTCGTTCCCGCAGGCGTCACACGGCACACTACTGACCCAGATAAGCCGCCAGGTGCTTGCCGGTCAGCGTCGAATGCGCCTTGACGAGATCGGCCGGCGTGCCTTCGAAGACCACGCGGCCGCCGTCGTGGCCGGCGCCGGGACCGAGGTCGATGATCCAGTCCGCATGGACCATGACGGCCTGGTGGTGCTCGATGACGATGACCGACTTGCCCGCGTCGACGAGCCGGTCGAGCAGGCCGAGCAGCTGGGCGACGTCGGCGAGGTGCAGGCCCGTCGTCGGTTCGTCGAGTACGTAGACGCCGCCTTTCCCGGCCATCTGGGTGGCGAGCTTGAGCCGCTGCCGCTCGCCGCCGGACAGCGTCGTGAGCGGCTGGCCGAGGCTGAGGTAGCCCAGGCCCACGTCCGCGAGCCGCGCAAGGATCGCGTGCGCGGCGGTCGTCCTGGCCTCGCCGTCGGCGAAGAACGCGGTTGCCTCGGTCACCGGCATGGCGAGCACCTCGCTGATGTTGCGGCCGCCGAGCCGGTACTCCAGCACCGAGGCGTGGAAGCGCTTGCCCTCGCAGTCCTCGCAGGTCGTGGCGACGCCGGCCATCAGCGCCAGATCGGTGTAGATCACGCCCGCGCCGTTGCAGGTCGGGCAGGCGCCGTCGGAGTTGGCGCTGAACAGCGCCGGCTTCACGCCGTTGGCCTTCGCGAATGCGTTGCGGATCGGGTCGAGCAGGCCGGTATACGTGGCCGGACTGCTGCGCCGCGAGCCGCGGATCGCCGTCTGGTCGATCGACACCACCGCCGCGCCCGCGGGGATGGAACCGTGTACGAGTGAACTTTTTCCGGAACCGGCCACGCCGGTGACGGCGACGAGCACGCCGAGCGGAATGTCGACGTCGATTTTGCGCAGGTTGTTCGCGGTCGCGCCGCGGATCTTCAGCGTGTCGGCGGGCTTGCGCACAGCGGTCTTCAGCGCGGCCCGGTCGTCGAAATGCCGCCCGGTGACGGTGCCGCTGCCGCGCAGCCCGTCGACGCTTCCTTCATAGCAGATCGTGCCGCCGGCCGTGCCCGCGCCCGGACCGAGGTCGACGACATGGTCGGCGATCACGATCGTCTCGGGCTTGTGCTCCACCACCAGTACCGTGTTGCCCTTGTCGCGCAGACGCAGCAGCAGCTCGTTCATGCGTTGGATGTCGTGCGGGTGCAGGCCGATGGTGGGCTCGTCGAAGACATACGTGACGTCGGTGAGCGAGGAGCCGAGATGGCGGATCATCTTGACGCGCTGCGCCTCGCCGCCCGACAGCGTGCCGGCCGGCCGCGACAGCGAGAGATAGCCCAGCCCGATCTCCACGAACGAATCGAGCGACTGCGCGAGCTTGCTCAGCAGCGGCGCCACCGAGGGCGCGTCGAGGCCGCGCACCCACGCGGCCAGATCGCTGATCTGCATCGCGCAAGCGTCGGCGATGTTGATCTTCCCGATCTTCGACGACCGTGCCGCTTCGCTCAGGCGCGTGCCGTCGCAGTCGGGACAGGTGGAAAAAGTCACCGCCCGCTCGACGAACGCGCGGATATGCGGCTGCATCGCGTCGACGTCCTTGGCCAGGAACGACTTCTGCACGCGCGGGATCAGACCCTCGTAGGTGAGGTTGATGCCGTCGACCTTGATCTTGGTCGGCTCTTTGTGCAGCAGGTCGTGCAGCTCCTTCTTCGTGAATTTGCGGATCGGCTTGTCCGGGTCGAGGAAACCGCAGCCGTTGAATATGCGGCCGTACCAGCCTTCGGTACTGAAGCCGGGGATGGTCAACGCGCCTTCGTTGAGCGACTTGCTGTCGTCGTAGAACGCGGTCAGGTCGAAGTCCGTCACCGCGCCGCGGCCTTCGCAGCGCGGACACATGCCGCCGGTGCGGGTGAAGCTCTGCTTCACCGTCTTGCCGCCGCCGCGCTCGACCGTGATCGCGCCGCTGGCGCGGACCGACGGAACGTTGAAGGCGAAGGCGCTCGGCGGCCCGATCTGCGGCTTGCCGAGGCGGCTGAAGACGATGCGCAGCATCGCGTTGGCGTCGGTGGCGGTGCCGACCGTGGAGCGTGGATCGGCGCCCATGCGTTCCTGGTCGACGATGATCGCCGTCGTCAGGCCATCGAGCACATCGACCTCGGGCCGCGCCAGCGTCGGCATGAAGCCCTGCACGAACGCGCTGTAGGTCTCGTTGATCAGCCGCTGCGATTCCGCGGCAATGGTGCCGAACACCAGCGAGCTCTTGCCCGAGCCGGAAACGCCGGTGAACACGGTCAGCCGGCGCTTCGGGATCTCGACGCTGACGTCCTTGAGGTTGTTCACGCGCGCGCCCTGGACGCGGATCAGATCATGGCGGTCGGCGACGCGCGGTGCGGACGTCGGTGGGTCCTTCTTCGGGGCCTTGCTCATCGTGTCTCCCGGGTTGTGGCGCTGCAGCCGGCGCGACCTGCGCCCGCGGATGCGATTCACGTCATGCCGCGTCAGTGTCCGCTGGCGGCGTCTCGTCCCTTGCCGAAATACGGCAGCGCGAACAGATACAGCCCGGTCAGCGCGAGCAGCGCGAGCGGCAGCAGCGGCAGCAGCGGCAGGTAGGACACCCAGGCGACGGGTTCCTCCTGCGCCAGCGCGACGGACGTGACGATGACGCTCAGCGTAAAGGCAATGGCCACCCAGCGGTGGAATTGCCGAATCCAGTGATTCGTGTTCACGGCATTCTCCGGTCGGAAGGCGCGCCGCCGTACAGCGGAAGCGCGGGTCGTTGCGGTGGCGACTCGGCGACGCGCGCCGAGGTGCGCGCACATCGTTCACGCCGCCATCGATGCGGCGCCGGCCCGCGGGGCCGGCCCCGCGTCATTCCTCGTTGATGCGGACGTGGTTGCCCGCAGGATCACGGAAGGCGCAGTCGCGCACGCCGTAGGGCTGCTTCGTCGGTTCCTGGATGACTTCGGCGCCGGTGGCCTGGATCCGCTCGAAGGTGCGGTCGAGATCCTTGCTGGCCAGGATGATCATGCCGTACGTGCCCTTGGCCATCATCTCGGCGATGGTGCGGCGCTCGTCGTCGGTGATGCCGGGATTGGCCGTCGGTGGCTGCAGGACGATGGACGTGTCGGGTTGCCCAGGCGGACCCACCGTGATCCAGCGCAGGCCGCCGTAGGCGACGTCCTTGCGCACCTCGAAGCCGAGGACATCGCGATAGAACGCCAGCGCGGCCTCCGGATCATCGTGCGGCAGGAAAGTCGAGTGAATGCGGATGCCCATGGGGTTGGTCCTGATCAAGTGGAGAAGTCCACGGCGATCAGTCTAGTGGCGGCTCGCCGCTGGTTGCTTCTCGATTCCTGATCGGTCGCGTGACCTGTTTCTCCACGCACGGCGGAATCCCGGCGGTTTCGTCCGCGCGGTCACGCCGATACGCGCTCGGCGACACGCCGACCAGTTCGGTGAAGCGCGTGCTGAACGTGCCCAGCGACGAACAGCCGACCCCGAAGCAGACCTCGGTGACGCTGAGGTCGCCGCAACGCAGCAGCGCCATCGCGCGCTCGATGCGTCGCGTCATCAGGTAGGAATACGGCGATTCGCCGTAGGCGAGGCGGAACTGGCGGCTCAGATGCCCGGCCGACATGGCCACGCCGCGGGCCAGCGCCTCGACGTCGAGCGGCTGCGCATATTCGCGGTCGATCCGGTCGCGCACGCGGCGCAGGCGGGCGAGGTCGCGCTGGGTCTGCGCCGGCGTTGGTTTGCTGGTCATCGGCACGATCGTGCCATCTCACGTTGGCGGCGCTCAAGCCTGTCAGTGTCGTTGCGATGATCTACACCTGATCCTCACAAATCCGCCAAACGCTGCGCGTTTGGCCGCCCGGCCCGTTGGGCGTGCAGAGTGATCAGAACCTGCGGTTCTGAGCGATCACTCTTCGTCCGGCCCGTTGGG